>CAYTNO010000046.1:0-6551 GCA_964439125.1 uncultured Woeseiaceae bacterium
CGGTATCAGAACGGGAAGAAATCAGGCGCTGAAAAGTCTGAGCAGGTGCTCAGCTAAGCCGTGCCGCGACCCACGCGGACACCGATTCCAGAGCCTCATCAAGGGCTTCCGCGTTGTTGCCACCGGCCTGCGCGAAGTCCGGCCGACCACCGCCCTTGCCACCAACCTGCTCCGCAACTGGCTTGATAAGGTCACCGGCTCGAATACGGTCGGTATTGTCTTTTGTGACACCCGCCGCGAGACGCACCACGCCATCATCGACGGATCCAATCACCACAACCGCGCTCTGCAGCTTGTCCTTAAAGCGATCGACCGCCTCTCTGAGCGTCTTCGCGTCCGCACCATCAATGCGCGTCGCGAGCACCTTGATGCCAGCGATTTCCTGAACATTCTCAGTGTGATCGCTTGCAGTGCCGGTCACCAGCGCTTGCCTGGCCGCCGCGAGCTCTTTCTCGAGCTCTTTATTGCGCTTCAGGAGCTGCTCGATTTTCGCGGATGCCTGCTCGGGTTGGCTGCGCAATAAAGCTGAAATGTCGTGCAACGACTGCTGCCGGGAGTCGATCCACTCAAGCGCACCCTTGCCCGTCACTCCTTCGATCCGGCGCACACCCGATGCCACACCGCTCTCGGATGTAATTTTGAATACACCGATGTCGCCGGTTCGATCAACATGCGTACCGCCGCACAGCTCAGTCGAGAATTCTCCCAGACGAAGCACGCGAACAAGGTCGTCGTACTTCTCGCCGAACAATGCCATTGCACCGGACTCGACAGCATCGTCGTAATTCATAAGCTCTGTTTCGGCAGCGACGTTTTTGCGAATCTCTCCGTTGACCATGTCTTCTATGGTCTGCAACTGCTCCGGCGTAACACCCTCGTAGTGCGAGAAATCGAATCGCAACCTTTGTGCATCGACCAGTGAGCCTTTTTGTCGCACGTGGTCGCCGAGCTCGAATCGAAGTGCGGCATGCATCAGGTGCGTCGCTGAATGATTTAGACGAATCGCCTGCCGCCTGTCGGCATCCACCTTCGCCAGTACTTTGTCGCCTACCTTAAGTCCGCCAGCCTGCACCGAACCAAAGTGAACAAATGCTTTACCGCTTTTTTGTGTATCAAGCACAGTGAAAGAGTGGTCCTTCGAAGTAAGGACACCGGTATCACCAACCTGCCCGCCACTCTCCGCGTAAAAAGGAGTTGCTGACAAGATTACCGCGCCATCGTCGCCCACGGCCAGTTCATCGACCGCTTTGCCGTCATTGAAGAGCGCGACAACGGTGCTTTCCCCACTGACGCCTTCATAGCCCGAGAAAGACGTTTCAAGATCGGTCTGCAACGCACCATCGTCGGTTACGCTGAACTTACTCGCTGCCCGAGCACGATCACGCTGCCCGGCCATCGCCTGCTCGAAGCCTTGTTGATCGACCGTCAGCTCACGCTCACGCGCAATGTCAGCGGTCAGATCCAGGGGGAATCCGTAGGTGTCGTAAAGTTTAAAAGCCACTTCGCCGGGGATCTGCTTGCTATCGAGTTGAGCAATGGCCTCTTCGAGAATCTCCATGCCCTGATCAAGCGTTTCGGCAAATCGCCGTTCCTCTTTCTCAAGCACCTTCTCGACATGCGCCTGCGCTTTGGCCAGCTCGGGGTAGGCCTCACCCATTTCGTTGACCAGCGGTGCAACGAGCTTGTAAAAGAACAACTCGTTATTACCAAGTTTTTTGCCGTGCCGAATTGCGCGTCGGATGATTCGGCGCAAGACATAGCCCCTGCCCTCGTTGCCCGGAAGCACACCGTCGGCGATCAGAAATGAGCAAGCGCGAATGTGATCGACGATTACGTTGAGCGAGCTTGAACTGGCGTTTTTTACGCCCAGTGTTTTGGCCGTTGCAGTTATCAGGTTTGCAAACAGGTCGATCTGGTAGTTGCTGTGCACGCCTTGCATAACAGCAGCGATACGCTCCAGGCCCATACCGGTATCAACTGAGGGCTTCGGCAACGGCACCATCTCACCATCGGCCGAGCGATCGAACTGCATGAAAACCAGGTTCCAGATTTCGACGTAGCGATCACCGTCTTCATCCGGTGTCCCGGGAGGCCCACCTTCGACATCCGAACCGTGGTCGTAGAATATTTCGCTGCAGGGCCCACACGGACCTGTGTCGCCCATCGACCAGAAATTGTCTTTTTCCCCCATTCGCGTGAAGCGCTCGGGGTCGATTTTCATTTCCTTCAACCAGATGTCGGCAGCTTCGTCATCGTCGTTGAAAACCGTGACCCAAAGTCTCTCGGGTTCCAGGCCCAACGTGATTGTGAGAAATTCCCAGGCGTACTTGATGGCGTCCTGCTTGAAGTAGTCGCCAAAGCTAAAGTTGCCGAGCATTTCGAAGAACGTGTGATGGCGCGCTGTATAGCCAACATTTTCCAGATCGTTGTGCTTGCCACCGGCACGGACACAACGCTGTGATGTCACCGCACGTTGGTAGTTGCGCTTGTCAGAGCCGAGAAATACGTCCTTGAATTGCACCATGCCGGCATTCGTAAACAGCAACGTCGGGTCATTGCCAGGCACTAGCGGAGAACTTGCAACAACCTCGTGGTCATTGTCATGGAAGAAGTCCAGGAACGCCTGGCGCAGCTCGTTGCTCGTCATCGATTTCATCGGGGGGATTCTAAGCTTATTCGTCGCCTGCTGAAACAGCAGACTGAATTTGGTCGGGCTCGAAACCGCGATATTGCAGAAAACGCATTTGCCGTGCTTTCTCTTTGAAATCTACCGGCAACTCCGCGCCGAATTTCTTCGCGCGAACCTCGCTTGCCAGTGCCCGCCAATTCTGCTCCGCCTCGTGCAAACCGTCGTCTATCACGCTGTCACTAACGCCGCGCTGAGACAGGTCAACTCGAATTCTCGTCGGACCTTTTCCCTGATTGATGCGCGATTGAATGAAGGCGCCCGCAAAACGCTGATCACTCTGCAGCCCATCATTGATGAGTTGTTCGATAGCATCGTCGCTGACGTCAGCGTCAAAACCGAACTTCGTCAATTTATTGCGAAGCTCGACACGCCCGTGCTCGCGCCGGGCGAGATAGTCCATCGCCTTTTTGCGAGCCTCTACAGGGTTGCAGAAGCGCTCGTCCTCAAGGGGCGGGACGAGCTCTTCAATGACGTCGTGAATGGGTCGATCTTCAGGCATGCGCACATTCGCGGCTAAAGCCGCTCCCACAAGCACTATTCATGTCAATCGCCAGACTTGTCGCGGCTGGAAGCCGCTCCCACATGTTGTCTACGCTTCTTTCGCGACAGCCTCTTTCTTCTCTGCCGGCGCTTCCGCGGGTGCATCAACCGTTTTGGGCAGCAGCTTGGCGCGAATCTTCTGCTCTATCTCCACAGCCGTTTCCGGGTGTGTTCTCAGGAATTCGCGGACATTTTCCTTACCCTGGCCAATGCGATCTTCGCCATAGCTGTACCAGGAACCGGCTTTGTCGATCAGGCCGTGCTGTACGCCGAGATCAATGATCTCGCCCTCTCGCGATATTCCGAATCCATACAGAATTTCAAACTCAGCCATCTTGAACGGCGGCGCGACCTTGTTCTTGACAACTTTGACACGCGTCTGGTTGCCGATGATCTCATCGCCCTTCTTGATCGCGCCAATGCGACGAATATCAAGCCGCACTGACGAGTAGAACTTAAGCGCGTTACCGCCGGTCGTGGTCTCGGGGCTACCGAACATCACGCCGATTTTCATGCGAATCTGGTTAATGAAGACAACCATCGTGTTCGACCGTTTGATGTTGGCGGTCAGTTTTCTGAGTGCTTGCGACATCAGGCGTGCCTGCAGGCCCATGTGTGAGTCGCCCATTTCGCCTTCGATCTCGGCCTTGGGTGTTAGTGCCGCCACAGAGTCGATAACGACAACATCAACCGCACCGGAGCGCACGAGCATGTCGGTGATTTCAAGCGCCTGTTCGCCGGTGTCCGGCTGAGATACAAGCAATTCGTCAACATTGACGCCCAGTTTCTCGGCGTATGTCGGATCGAGCGCATGCTCGGCGTCGACAAACGCCGCTGTGCCGCCAATTTTCTGGGCCTCGGCAATAATCTGCAGAGTCAGTGTCGTCTTACCGGATGACTCCGGGCCGTAGATTTCGACAACCCGCCCTTTCGGCACACCACCTATCCCCAGTGCGACGTCGAGCCCGATCGATCCTGTTGATACAACGTCGACATCCCGTGACATGGGATTATCACCCAGGCGCATGACCGAGCCTTTACCAAATTGTTTTTCGATCTGCCCGAGGGCTGCAGCGAGTGCTTTTTTGCGGTTGTCATCCATTTTTTCGTTCTCATCCGGTGGGTAGGTTAGTAGCGGCCAATTATTCCACAAAGAACTGTATATAACCACAGTATCAAGGCCGCAAATCGGGGCATTGTTTGAAGAAACCTAATGAAGTGCGCGGAAGCTATTGTTTCAGCGGGTGGTATGTCACACCGCCGGGCTGCGAGACAGATTCCACGAGCTCGAAACTGTCCCACTCGATATCCGCGGACTGCGCCAAACGTAGCGCTTCAAACGGCCTGGCATTCTTTGCAACCGTAACGTGCGGCCGGTAGGCGCGCTGTTCCGGCTCAATGCCGGCCGCCAGAATTTCACCTTTAAGGGCCTCAACCAGGCGCTGCAGCTCCGGCGGAACTGTGGCCGTGACCAGAGCCACGATCTTCGGCCGAGGCCAGAATTCGAGCCGATCGAAGCGCAGCCGGAAAGGCTCGACGTTCATCGCCTGCCTCGCCTCATGCAATTCGTCTATGCGTTCTTCGGGGAATTCGCCGATGTAGGCCAGGGTGATATGCCAGTTTCGACGTTCGGTAGCCTTGCCTTCCACGAGCTTCGCAACCGGGCTGATGAAGTCACGCATGCGGTCGCGCTGCCGATGGTCGGGCCACAATGCGAAAAACAGGCGTTTATTAGCCATTAGCCGAGCCTGTCGATAACGCCTTGCAGCGCATGGGCGACGGTCAACTCGCGTATTGCGTCTCTGTCGCCATCGAAATGGTGCAGTTTTGTATCTGTGTTTATTTTGGAGCCGTGGCGCACGGCCCAGGCTATCCAAATGGTGCCCACCGGTTTCTCATCGCTGCCACCCTCGGGTCCGGCCACACCGCTGACGGCCACGCCAATGTCGGCACCGCTCAGGTTAAGCACGCCATTGGCCATGTCTTCGACGACGGCTTCGCTGACCGCCCCATGATCGATGAATATCTGGGTCGGCAAACCCAACATGGATTCCTTGGCGCCATTTGAATAGCTGACGATGCCATAGGCAAAACAGGCAGAGCTTCCGGGAACATCGGTGATTGCTTTCGCTAACCAACCGCCTGTGCAGGACTCCGCCGTCGCCACGGCTTTGCCCGCATCAGAAAGCTGCTTGACCAGCGCATGGGCCAATTCAAAGATTGCTTCGTGGTCAGCCATTTAATACAGACTCATACAGGGCGATGTGCTTGTCGACCATCGTATCTATCGAGAACTCATTTTGCATCCGTTCTCGTCCGGCGCTGCCCATTTGCGCTCTGAGATTCGCATCGTCAAGCAAGCTCGCGATGGCATCTCGGAGTTCTTCAACATTTTCCGGTGCGACGAGAATACCGGTCTTGCCATCGACCACAGCCTCTACCAGGCCACCCGCCTTGAAGCCCACAACGGGAACTCCGGCCGCGGCCGCCTTCAGTGTCACGACACCAAGACCTTCGGCCAGTGCCGGATGTACGAAAATATCAACACACGACATGTAGGAGTCCAGGTCATCCCTGAATCCGGCAAACTGCACGACGTCGCCGAGTTCCAACGATGCAGCTTGTTCGCGCAGCTGGTTGTTGAGGTAACCCTCACCAAAAATGATGGTCCGCAAATGAGGATGACTGTGCCGCAATTCAGCAATCGCCTGTAGCAGGTAACGATGACCCTTGCGCGGAATCAGTTGGCCTGCCGCGGCGATGACCAATGCTCCTTCGGGCAGCCCGAAATCCACACGATAGGCGGCGCAGTCTGCGGGCGTTGCGAAATGCTCTGTATCGACGGCGCTGCGAATAACCTCAATGCGCTCATCATCGACATCGCGATCCCTGAGTACGGCGGCAATTGCCTCGGATATTGCAATAATTTTTTTGAAAGGCCGATACCGCAGCGCGGCCAGCAAGCGCATTTCCGTATTGTCTACGCGCCGCGATACCACCGCAGGCACATCGGCAATACTGGCAGCGAGGCCACCGAGCATGTCGGCACCGCGCCGACTATGACAGTGCACGAGGTCCGGCTTCGAGGTTTGCAGATACTGCACCAGTCGGTAGGCGAACGGTAAGTCGAGATCCCCGGCGCAAAACAGGTTGCGAACCGGTATGCCAGCCGATCGGGCCGCAGCATCGATACCGGAATCCGGTGGGCAGATCAGCGTGCAGTCGTGGCCACGCTCACGAAGCGCTGAAACCAGGTAGATCACCTGCTGAGGTCCGCCATAAAGATGGCGTCCGGTTTCGACATGCAGTATTTTCATAGTCC
>CAYTNO010000046.1:6651-9429 GCA_964439125.1 uncultured Woeseiaceae bacterium
TGAGGTCCGCCATAAAGATGGCGTCCGGTTTCGACATGCAGTATTTTCATAGTCCGAATCATACTGCAGCAGATCGCCCTATGGGGCGGCTCTAACAATAAGAATGAAAGCCGAAGTCACCTCCGTCCACACTCCCATGATGCGGCAGTACCTCGCCATCAAGGCCGAGTACCCGGATATGATTGTGCTGTATCGCATGGGCGACTTCTACGAGGTCTTCTACGACGACGCGAAACGCGCCGCCAAACTCCTGGATATCACGCTCACGTCGCGCGGAAAATCGGGCGGCAACCCCATCCCGATGGCGGGTGTGCCTTACCACGCAGTGGAGGGCTACCTCGCCAAGCTGGTGCGCAAAGGCGAGTCGGTGGCTATCTGTGAACAGGTGGGCGACCCGGCTACCAGCAAGGGGCCCGTCGAACGCAAGGTTACTCGCATCGTCACGCCTGGCACCCTCACGGACGAGGCATTGCTGGCCGAAACCCGAGACAATCTCGTCGCAGCGGTATTTGCCCAGGACGACTGCATTGGAGTCGCCTGGCTTGATCTCGCCGGCGGTCGATTCCGGCTAACCGAGGTTCCTGACCTCGAGGCAGTAGTGGGCGAGGTCGAACGATTGCGGCCTGCCGAGCTCATCGTCGACGAAGAGCAACAGCTTGGCGACGCCTTCGGCAAGAACATCCGTATCACTCGCCGGCCGCCCTGGCATTTCGAACTCGACAGTGGCTCACGTCTGCTTTGCGCTCAATTCGGCACGCGCGACCTTAGCGGATTTGGATGCGAGTCTTTCCCGCGCGGAGTAGCGGCTGCCGGAGCATTGCTGCAGTACGTAAACGACACGCAAAAAGCGTCGTTGCCGCACCTGCAGTCTATTTCCGTTGAGCGGCGCGAAGACGCTGTCATCATGGATGGTCCAACTCGGCGCAACCTTGAACTTGAGGCGTCATTGTCAGGCCATCATGAGCTTACGCTAACCGGCGTGATGGATCGCTGCCAGAGCCCGATGGGGTCGCGGCTCCTGCGGCGCTGGATTCAACGCCCATTGCGCGATCCCGTGGTTCTAAAGGGTCGCTACCAGGCCATCGATTCGATACTGACGGGTGCAACAACCGAAGAACTGCAATCACGGTTGGAAGGCATCGGTGACGTCGAACGAATCCTGTCCCGTGTTGCCTTACGCTCCGCGCGACCGCGAGATCTGCGACAACTCGCAGAAGCTCTGTCTCGATTGCCGGACCTTCGCCGGCAACTGGCCGCGCACGCGTCTCCGCTGCTTGCAGAGTTGCACGAGACCATCGGTGAACATCGCAGGCAGCATGAGCTCCTGAACAAGGCCATCATCGACAATCCGCCAATGCTGATTCGTGACGGCGGTGTTATCGCAGACGGCTACGACGCGGATCTCGATGACCTGCGCGCAATTGCGGCAAATGCAGATCAGTACTTGCTCGATCTCGAGCGAAGAGAGAAAGAGCGCACTGGAATTGCCTCGCTGAAGCTAGGCTATAACCGGGTGCACGGCTACTACATTGAAATAAGCCGCGGCCAGGCTGACAAAGCGCCGGTCGAATACGTTCGCCGCCAGACGCTCAAGGCAGCCGAACGCTACATCACTCCCGAGCTCAAGGAATTTGAAGACAAGGTGCTGGGCGCACGAGAGCGTTCGTTGACGCGCGAGAAACTGCTCTACGAAGGGCTTATCGACTTGCTGCATGATGTCCTCGCGGAACTCCAGCTCACCGCCTCAGGTCTCGCAGAACTGGACGTACTCACTTGCTTTGCCGAGCGCGCCGCCAGCCTTGGGCTCACGCGGCCCGAGTTAAGCGACGATCCCTGCATCGAGATCGAAGGGGGCCGGCACCTGGTCGTCGAACAGGTAATCGATACTCCATTCGTTGCAAACGATCTGTCGCTGAATTCGGCAAGACGGCTGCTGGTGATTACTGGCCCGAATATGGGTGGCAAGTCCACCTACATGCGGCAGACGGCGCTCATCGCAATCCTGGCCCTTGTTGGCAGCTATGTCCCGGCCGACAAACTTCGCATTGGGCCCATCGATAGAATTTTCACTCGCATTGGTGCATCGGACGATCTCGCCGGCGGACGTTCAACGTTCATGGTCGAGATGACCGAGACGGCGACGATATTGCACAACGCCACTGAACAAAGCCTTGTACTCATGGATGAAATTGGCCGTGGCACCAGCACTTTCGATGGCTTGTCGCTTGCGTGGGCCGCCGCACATTACATGGGCGCAACGGCTAACGCGTTTACGCTGTTTGCGACACACTACTTTGAACTGACTGCACTGGCGAAAGAACTGCCCGCGTGTAGCAACGTTCATCTTGATGCGACCGAGCACAATGAGCAGCTTGTTTTCCTGCACGCCGTTAAGCCCGGCCCGGCAAATCAGAGTTACGGATTGCAGGTTGCTTCGCTGGCCGGCGTACCCAAGGAAGTCATTCGCCGGGCGAAAAGCTATTTGAAGACACTCGAGTCGCAGCAGGCCGTGCAAGCGAACAGCCCGCAGGCACAACTGGCCCTCGTCGTTGAAGAACCTCAATCCGGTGATGAATTGCGCGATGCTTTGGACGATCTCGATCCGGATGCCATGTCGCCGCGCGAGGCGCTGGCGGCTCTCTACAAGCTGAAAGACCGGTTTCGCGGCTAAAGCCGCTCCCACAAACACTGGACAAGGTAAGTCGCAGGACCTATCGCGGCTGAAGCCGCTCCCACAAGTGCTATGAAGCCTTGTGGAATGTTTGGAAGATTTGTGGG
>CAYTNO010000047.1:0-9336 GCA_964439125.1 uncultured Woeseiaceae bacterium
GCGCGCAGTGTATACGACTTGCGAGATCGGATCGTACACAGGCTGGCTATTGCAACGATGGAGATCGATGCACGTCAGGTCGGCGAGTTTTCCAGTTTCAATCGAACCCACCTGGTCCGCGATTCCGATGGCTTTTGCCGCATCCATTGTCGCCATGCGCAGCGCGTCGCTGGCCGTGAGCACGGACGCGTCACCCGTAACGGCTTTCGTTAGCAAGGTCGCCGTTCGTACTTCGTCCAGGACGTCGAGAGTGTTATTGCTGGCCGCGCCATCGGTTCCAATGCCGACATTGATGCCCGCTGCACGATAAGCCGCGAGCGGTGCCAATCCGCTTGCCAGCTTCATGTTGGATTTTGGACAATGGGCAATACTGACGCCGGCATCAGCCAGCAAAGCGATTTCGTCGGCGTTCACGTGCACGCCGTGGATGACCAGCAATGAAGAGTTTACGAGGCCCAGTTCTACGAGGCGTTGCAGCGGACGTTTGCCGGTGTTCTTCACGGCATCTGATACCTCTGCGGCGGTCTCGTGCAGATGAATTTGCACCGGGATATCGAGCTGGTCGGCCAGTACCCGAATTTCGATGAACGATTCGTCGGATAAAGCATACGTCGAGTGCGGAGCGAAGCAGGTCTTGATAAGAGGGTGACCGGAATAGGTGTCGTGCACCAGGTCTGTGGCCTTGCTGAGATACTCCGTCGCGTCTTTCGCCCAGGCAGAAGGGAAATCGGCTACCGGCGTCCCAATAACGGCCCGCATATGCAGGTCTATGGCCGTTTCTGCAACGATCTCCGGGAAAAAGTACTGATCAGCAAAGCATGTGATACCGGCTGTGAGCATTTCTGCAATGGCCAACTCTGTGCCGTCACGAACCATCTCGGCGCTTACCCAGCGGCGCTCAGCGGGCCATACAGCGTCCTTAAGCCACGATTCCAGAGGTAGGTCGTCGGCCAGTCCCCTGAGCAGAACCATGGCGGCGTGTGTGTGGGTGTTTATGAGACCTGGCAAGAGCACATGTCCTGGGCGCTCGATGTTTACGCTGGGCTGGTAAATCGAGCGTGCCGCGGAGGCCGGCAAGACGTCGATTATTCGACCGTCCGTCACCGCTACGGCGTGATCAACAAGTACCGCGCCATCCGGCACGATGGGCACGCACCATTCAGGAAATATCAAGCTGTCACATTGTTGGGCTGTCGTCATCGGGGATCGCCGTACCGGCCGTTAGGGCAGTGCGCAGTATACCGTCACCAAACCCCAGTACCAATGCGGTCTGCAGAGCGTTTGAATCGCTCTAAAACGCTGCTGTTATTGCCCCTCTTGTGATATGATTATGGCCTTGATTTGGAGCTAATTTGAGCCTTTTTCGAGCCAGAGCAAATCAAGAATTATTTCCAACCAGAACCCAGAGTTTTTCGCCCTGAAACGATTCCGTTCGATGATCGGGATTTCGCTGATATTGTGAGTATTTATGTCTGAAGTTGCCCAGGAATTGCTGTCGGTAAGCCTCGAAGAGGAGATGCAGCAGTCCTACCTTGATTACGCGATGAGTGTCATTGTCGGTCGGGCGTTGCCCGATGTCCGTGATGGTCTCAAACCCGTGCATCGTCGCGTCCTGTTTGCCATGCGTGAGCTCGGCAACGATTACAACAAGGCTTACAAGAAGTCTGCCCGCGTTGTCGGTGACGTTATCGGTAAATACCATCCGCACGGCGATTCGGCGGTTTACGACACGATTGTCCGAATGGCACAGCCATTTTCGATGCGGGCAATGCTCGTTGACGGGCAGGGTAACTTTGGATCGGTCGACGGCGACGCGCCCGCTGCAATGCGTTACACCGAAGTGCGCATGTCGAAAATCGCTCACGAGTTGCTTGCTGATATCGAAAAGGAAACCGTTGATTTCACCGAAAACTATGATGGGTCTGAGTCCGAGCCATCAGTTATGCCGACGCGCCTGCCTAATTTGCTGGTCAACGGCTCATCGGGCATCGCGGTTGGCATGGCCACAAATATTCCACCACACAACCTGTGTGAAGTTGTCGATGCCTGCCTTGCGTTGATCAACGACCCGGCGATCGAGATTCCAGGCTTGATGGAGCATCTGCCAGGCCCGGATTTCCCAACAGCGGGAATAATCAATGGCGCCGCCGGCATCTACTCAGCGTATCGAACCGGCCGTGGGCGTGTGCATATACGGGCTCGCACCGAAGTCGAAATTTTCGGCAGTCGTGGTCGTGAGGCGATTATCGTCAACGAACTGCCATACCAGGTAAACAAGGCACGGTTAATCGAGAAGATAGCCGAGCTGGTTCGCGACAAACGCATTGAGGGCATCAGCGAATTGCGTGACGAGTCTGACAAGGACGGCATGCGCATTGTCATTGAGTTGCGCAAAGGCGAAGTCCCTGACGTCGTGCTGAACAACCTCTACAAGCAGACTCCGATGCAGAGCGTTTTCGGAATTAACATGGTGGCGCTGCATGACGGGCAGCCGAAGCTCATGAATCTCAAGCAGATTCTTGAGGCTTTTCTTTCCCATCGCCGCGAGGTAGTTACTCGACGCACCATATTTGATCTTCGCAAAGCTCGTGATCGGGCTCACGTCCTCGAGGGGCAATCGGTTGCGCTTGCGAACATTGATGACGTTATCGCACTGATCAAGGCGTCGGCATCGCCGGCTGAGGCAAAAGAGGCGCTCATATCGAAACATTGGGAGCCCGGTTCAGTGACCGGTATGCTCGAGCGAGCAGGAAAAACAGATACCCGGCCCGACGAACTTGGTGAAGGATTTGGCATGGTTGATGGCCAGTACCGGCTTTCATCTGTGCAGGCGCAAGCCATCCTTGACTTGAGATTGCATCGCCTTACCGGGCTTGAGCAAGAAAAAATCGTCAATGAATACAAAGATATACTAGAGAAAATTGAAGAGCTTTCTAGTATTTTAGCGGATCCGGATACGCTGTTGCAGGTCATTCGCGATGAGCTCGCCAAAGTCCGCGAGGAGTTTGGCGATGAGCGACGCACGGTAATCGTTCAGGATCACAGCGACCTCAGTGTCGAAGACCTGATCCCGAGCGAAGAAGTCGTGGTTACGTTGTCGCACGGCGGCTACGCAAAAGCTCAGCCAATCGACGTCTACCAGGCACAGAAACGAGGTGGTCGCGGACGTTCTGCAACGAAGGTCAAAGACGCAGACTTTATTGACAATCTTTTCATCGCGAACACGCATGACACGATTCTGTGTTTCTCCAGCCGCGGAAAAATGTACTGGCTCAAGGTTTACCAGGTTCCACAAGCGAGTCGTGGCTCGCGTGGTAAACCGATCGTCAACCTGCTACCGCTTGAGGAAGGCGAGCGTATCAGCGCGGTGTTGCCGATTCGCGAGTACACCGAAGATAGTTATGTCTTTATGGCGACGTCCGGCGGAACAGTTAAGAAAACTCCGCTCACGCAATTCTCACGACCTCGCGCCAATGGCATTATCGCGATTGACCTGCGTGACGACACGCTTGTCGATGTTGCGATAACGGACGGAGAGGCCGAGATATTGCTGGTGGCCAGTTCCGGCAAGAGCATTCGCTTCAAAGAATCTGACGTACGACCGATGGGTCGAGGAGCCGCTGGCGTTCGCGGCATCAAGCTGCCTTCCGACCACGAGTTGATAGCACTTTCGATCATCGATGATGGGCTCATTCTCACGGCGACGGAGAACGGCTACGGTAAACGCACGCCCGTTGATGACTTCCCTGTGCAGGGTCGTGGTGGTCAGGGCGTCATTGCTATTCAGACGTCTGAGCGCAATGGTCGCACGGTCGGAGCGGCTCAGGTTCGCGACGAAGACGAAATAATGCTCATCAGTTCAAACGGTACGCTTGTCAGGACGCCGGTGGACGATATTTCTATTCAAGGGCGCAATACGCAGGGGGTCAGGCTTATTCGCGTCGGGTCCGAGCAGCGTCTGGTCGGGGTCGCTCGAATCGTGTCGATAGAAGAGGACGAGGAGGAGTAGCATGTCTCGCGTTCACAACTTCAGCGCTGGCCCGGCCGCGCTACCGCTCGACGTTCTCGAGATCATTCGTAACGACATTCCCGACTGGCAAGGCACGGGCATGTCGGTCATGGAGATTAGTCATCGCAGTAAGGAGTTTATTGAGCTAGCCGCTCGTTGCGAAGCGAATCTGCGTGAACTCCTGTCGATTCCGGATGGCTATAGTGTCCTTTGGACGCAGGGCGGCGCGACACTGCAAATGGCGATGGCACCGCTGAATCTGGCCGGACCGGACGACACGGTCGACTATGTCGTAACGGGAAGCTGGGGTAAGAAGGCGGCTGCTGAAGCGAGCAAACAATGCAAATTGAACATCGCCGCTGATGGTTCTGACAAGAACTTCACTTACATTCCTGAAGAGTCCAGCTGGGATAGGAGTGATGACGCTGCCTATCTGCACATCACTTCCAATGAAACCATCGCGGGCGTTGAGTTTCATTTCACTCCCGGTGGTGACATTCCCATCGTTGCAGATATGTCGAGCACGATTTTGTCGCGGCCTATCGATGTTAGCGACTTTGGCGTCATTTACGCCGGGGCACAGAAGAATATCGGCCCTGCCGGAATCACGCTGGTTATCGTACGCAACGACCTGCTTGAACCAGCTCGAGAGAACTTGCCGCACCTTATGATGTGGAAGTCCTATGCCGAGTCGGATTCGATGACCAACACACCACCGACGTTTGCCTGGTACGTTGCGGATCTTATTTTCCAGCATCTGATTAGCAATGGCGGGCTTGAGGCGATGGCGGATCGCAATCGACGCAAATGCAGCAAACTTTACTCGGCTATCGACGCATCGGATTTCTACACAAACCCGGTTCAACTCGACTGCCGATCCTGGATGAACATACCGTTTATCCTCGCAGATGCTTCCCTCGACGGAAAATTCCTGCAGGAATCATTGGCCGCTGGTTTGACCAACCTCAAAGGGCACCGGTCGGTCGGCGGTATGCGAGCCTCTATCTACAACGCCGTCCCGGAGGCAGCTGTGGACGCACTGATCGAATTGATGGCCGAATTCGAACGCACTAACGGATAAATACATGTACAAAATACTCACTCTCAATAACATCGCCGTCGAAGGGCTGCGCCATTTCCCACGCGAGCGTTATGAAGTCGCATCCGAGATTTCCCATCCGGACGGCATCCTGCTCCGATCGCACAACATGCACGATATGGACATCCCGGAAACTGTAGTGGCTGTCGGTCGTGCAGGAGCAGGAACAAACAATATCCCGATTGAAGCCCTGAGCGCTCGCGGAGTGCCCGTATTCAACGCGCCGGGTGCGAACGCGAATGCCGTCAAGGAACTGGTAATCGGCGGGTTACTTATTGCGGCGCGCAATCTTTGTAATGCACGCGAGCATGTAAAGACGCTCAAAGAAACGGGCGCTGAGCTAAGCAAAGCCGTAGAAGCAGGCAAGAAGCAATTCGTTGGCTTCGAATTGCCTGGCAAAACTCTGGGAGTCATCGGCCTTGGAGCAATTGGCGTTGAGGTTGCGAATGCGGCTCTCAGCCTGGGTATGAAAGTCATTGGCTTTGACCCGAAGATTACAGTGCGTCGTGCGTGGCAGCTGTCATCCGGAGTGGAGCACGCCGAGACGCTGGATCAGTTATTCCAGGCGGCAGACGCTGTCACCGTACATGTTCCTCTGTTCGAGGAAACACGCGGTCTCGTCAATCGTGACCGTCTGGCGTTAATGAAAGACGGCGGCGTCATTATTAATTTCGCGCGCGGTGGCGTTGTGGACGATGCCGCTGCAATCAAAGCACTTGATAGCGGCAAGCTGCATGCCTACGTCACCGACTTTCCGTCCCCGGAGCTTATCGCGCATTCAAAGGTTGTCGCATTACCTCATCTTGGCGCGTCCACATCGGAGGCCGAAGAGAATTGCGCCATCATGGTTGCGGAGAACGTTAAGGACTACCTCGAGAACGGCAATATCCGATATTCGGTCAATTTCCCCGAAGCGCGTTTGCCACGACTGGATGCATGGCGCATGACAGTTGCGAACGCGAATGTGCCGAACATGGTCGGTCAGATTTCTACTTGTCTTGCTGATGCGGGTCTTAATATTGAAGATCTTCTCAACAAGTCAGTTGGTGATTTTGCGTACACCATAGTCGACGTCAACGGCTCACCGTCGGAGGAAACGATGGCCGCGCTTCGCTCGATTGAGGGCGTCCTGACGTTGCGAAATCTCGGCAAGCCTGTAACCTGAGTCCCTTCATGGGCTTACGCAACATGCGCAAGCAGATTTGAGAGCACTGCACGGGACGATAGACCGATGGCTGACGGGGGCAAAAACGCCGAAGCGAGTGATTTAGGCAAGATCCGCGAACGGATCAATGCTGTTGACGAGAAGATCCAGAGTCTTATCAACGAGCGCGCCCAATATGCGCAGCAGGTCGGCGTTGCCAAAGGTGAGCTTGGAGCAGCGGTTGATTACTATCGACCGGAGCGTGAAGCCGAAGTCCTTCGAAAAATCGTAGAGCGAAATGAAGGGCCGCTTCGGGATGAAGAAGTACTGCGCCTTTTTCGCGAAATCATGTCAGCGTGCCTGGCTCAGCAAGAGCCGCTGAAAATTGGCTTCCTGGGGCCGGAGGGCACGTTCACTCAAACAGCAGTTTTCAAACATTTCGGTCATTCTGTTCGGGCGCTGCCTTTTCATACTATCGATGAGATTTTTCAAGAGGTGGAGAGCGGCGTTGCCGACTTTGGCGTCGTGCCGATTGAAAATTCCACGGAAGGATCCGTCAATAACACCCTCGACATGTTCCTGACGTCGCCTTTGAAAATAGCAGGCGAAATTGAATTGCGTATTGAGCAGCATTTGCTGGGCAGGATGAAGGGTCTCGAGAATATCGAACGGATCTGCGCGCACGAACAGTCTCTCGCACAATGTCGGGGCTGGCTACGTGAGTACTTGCCTCAGATCGAGCTTATTGGCATGTCGAGCAACGCAGCCGGCGCGCGTCGGGCACGTGACGAGCACGGCACTGCGGCTATTGGGCCGGACGTGGCGGCAAACGTCTATGACCTGAACATACTCGTGAACAGCATTGAGGATAGATCGGATAACGCAACGCGTTTTCTTGTGGTTGGGCGGAAATTGCTGGCTGCCAGTGGCAACGACAAAACGGCGATTCTTGTTTCCACCAGCGACACTGGCGGCGGTGCCGGCGTACTGCATCAGCTTCTTCAGCCTCTCGCCGAGTACAATATCGTCATGACCTTTATTGAGTCGCGACCGTCAAGGCGCAAGAACTGGGATTACGTGTTTTTTATCGACATTGACGGACACGCAAATGAATCGCCGGTGTCCGACGCGCTCGCGAAGCTCGAGAAGCAATGTTCCCTGTTCCGAGTCTTAGGTGCATACCCGAAGGCTGTCGGCTAAGCGACAAGCTACGGATTCAGACATGCAGTTTCAGGTCACTCCATCAGCGCTCAACGACGCGACAGTCACTGTACCCGGCGACAAATCGGTTTCTCATCGTGCCCTGATGCTCGGCAGCATTGCCGAAGGCCGTACGAATGTCAGCGGCTTTCTTGCCGGTGAGGATTGCCTCGCGACGCTCGCTGCGATGCAGTCTATGGGTGTCAGTATTGAACACGGTGATGCGACAGATATCACGATCGACGGCGTGGGCTTACAGGGTCTCGGGATGCCTGATGGCCCACTGGATCTTGGTAATTCAGGAACCGCAATGCGGTTGATGACCGGGCTGCTCTGCGGGCAGGCTTTTGACAGCGTGCTAACAGGCGACGAATCACTGACCAGCCGGCCCATGCGGCGAATCATTACGCCGCTAAGCAGTATGGGGGCACGCATCGATAGCCGGGACGGATTGCCGCCACTGACCATTCACGGTGGCTCCGCGCTGCACGGTATAAATTACGATCTGCCTGTAGCCAGTGCTCAAGTTAAGTCCGCGGTGCTGCTGGCGGGGCTTTATGCGGCCGGCGAAACCAGCGTCGTTGAGCCGGCGGTAACACGCGATCATACCGAGCGCATGCTCGGCTCAATGGGCGTCGAAGTGAATACGTCCGGAAACAGGATTTCTGTTGAGGGTGGTCAGACATTGAAGGGATGTTCGGTGCAGGTACCGGCCGATTTGTCATCAGCTGCCTTCGTCATGCTCGCAGCGCTGATTGCGGACAAGGCTGACGTGCTGATAGAGAACGTCGGGGTCAACCCGACACGAACCGGCATTATCGACATCTTGCAGGCGATGGGTGCGGACATCAGCCTCGAGCAACCTCGCTTGCTGGGGCAGGAGCCCGTGGCCGATATTCGGGTGAGGTCATCCGAACTACACGGCGGCCCGGTGGATCCGGCGCTCGTCTCCCTGGCAATCGACGAATTTCCCGTGCTGTTCGTTGCTGCGGCCGCGGCGAAAGGAAAAACGACTTTTTCGGGCATTGGCGAACTGCGCGTAAAGGAAAGCGATCGGATCGCGGCGATGGCTTCAGGGCTCCGCACGCTCGGCATCGATGTGGAGGAGTCACCCGACGGCGCAGTCGTTCACGGCGGACGGTTTGGCGGCGGCGTCGTGGAGAGCCATGGCGATCACAGAATCGCGATGTCGCTAGCGGTGGCCGGCGCCAGCGCGCAGGAACCGGTCACGGTCAGGAATGTCGCGGCAGTCGATACGTCATTTCCGGGATTCTGCGATTGCCTCGCGGCCTTGAATATAGACATCCAGGTATCTGCCGAATGAGTAGCGTGAGCGGAGCTTCCGAGGTACCGGTCATCGCGATCGACGGGCCCAGCGGATCCGGCAAGGGCACTATCGCGCGCCGTGTTGCGCATGAACTGGGTTGGGCCTTACTCGATAGTGGTGCTCTGTATCGGCTCGTGGCTCTGGCGGCGCAGCAGCGGGGCGTCGCTCTGGACGATGCGGGGGCTCTCGCGCAGCTGGCGGCCAGGCTCGACGTACGGTTTGGCAGCGATGCTCGTGGAGACGAGCAAATCTGGCTGGCGGAGGAGGATGTTACGGCATCCATCCGCACGGAGGAGTGCGGTGCCGGCGCATCGGCGGTGGCGGCGCTGAAGCCCGTAAGAAGCGCTCTTCTGGACCTGCAACGAGGCTTTCGCCGTGCCCCGGGACTGGTTGCCGACGGCCGCGACATGGGAACCCACGTATTTACGGATGCGAGCTTGAAAGTATTTCTGACCGCCAGCCCCCGGGAGCGCGCTGAAAGGCGCCATAAGCAGTTGAAGGACAAGGGTATTGATGTTAGTCTCGCCGCCCTTTCGAGGGATATAGAAGAGCGTGAC
>CAYTNO010000048.1:0-9276 GCA_964439125.1 uncultured Woeseiaceae bacterium
ACAATCGCGCCGACGCAAAACATGACGTCGCCCAGCGCTACATCAGCCAACCCGACGACACTTATTACTTCTCACTCAAATGGGACGGCGAGTGGCAGATCACCTACGAGACGTTTCGTGACATGGGCCTCGCCTACTCGGTCGGCCTGATACTGATCTATCTGCTGGTCGTGGCGCAGTTCCGCTCTTACCTGTTGCCCCTGATTATCATGGCGCCGATTCCGATGACGATCATTGGTGTCATGCCGGGCCACGCGTTATTCGGTGTGCATTTCACCGCGACATCCATGATCGGCATGATCGCACTTGCCGGCATCATCGTACGCAACTCGATTCTGCTCGTTGACTTTATCCTGCAGGAACAACGGGCGGGCAAAGCGATCGAGGACGCCGTAATCCGTGCGAGTGCTGTGCGCGCAAGACCGATTGTGCTGACCGGCATCGCCGCCATGATGGGTGCGTTCTTTATCCTCGACGATCCGATCTTCAACGGTCTCGCGATCTCGCTGATCTTCGGCATTCTGATTTCGACGATGCTGACGCTTGTCGTGATACCGATCCTGTATTACAGCTTCAGGAAAGCACTGAGGGCGGAAGGGCAGCCAGCATAATCATGCAGCAGGTCACCGAACTTTTTGAAAAGAATGGCATCGTCGTCGGCACTGCCCTGCATCGTTCTTATTTGAGGTTCGCCAGATCCGAACCCGCCGGTTTCTGATATAGACGCAGCTTGAATTCCGGCACGATTGCCAGCAGGTGATCGAAGATGTCCGACTGGATGTCTTCGTAGGCAGCCCATTCGGTCGTGTTCGTGAAGCAGTAGATCTCCAACGGCAGCCCCTCGGGCCCGGGGCCGAGCTGACGAACAATCAGCGTCATGCCTTCGTGGATCTTCGGGTGGTTCTTCAGGTAGTTGTACGCGTACGCGCGAAAAGTGCCGACGTTCGTCAGCCGTCGTCTGTTCACTTCCGCTTCCACCTCGATCTCGAGTCCGTCGTTGTAGTCGGCCAGATCCTTTTCCTTGTTCTCAATGTAGTCCTTCAGCAGCGCGAAACGTCTGAAATGATCAACTTCGTCTTGCGTCTGGAAGCGGATCGACGACACGTCGACAAAAATTGCCCGCTTGATCCGCCGAGCTCCCGTCTGCGACATGCCGCGCCAATTCTTGAACGAGTCCGTGATCAAGCGGTGCGTCGGAATCGTCGTGATTGTCTTGTCCCAGTTCTGCACTTTGACGGTGTGCAGTTGCACGTCAACCACGTCACCGTCCGCGCCGAACTGCGGCATCTCGATCCAATCACCGACGCGAACCATGTCCTGCGCGGTGAGCTGCACGCTGGCAACCAGCGACAGGATCGTGTCCTTGAATACCAGCAGCAGAATAGCGGTCATCGCACCGAAACCGCTGAGCAGCAACAGCGGTGATCGGTCCAGCACCGCCGCTATGATCATTATGCCGCCGAATATCCAGACGACGATCTGTATGAGTTGTACGAATCCCTTAAGCGGACGGTCTTTTGCGACTGACGAGGCCGAGTAGATCGTATTTGCCGCGCTGAGCATGGCCGTCAGTGCAAGCGTCAACATCAACACCATGTAGCCCATTGCGACGTTGCGCATAAGCTGCACAACGCCTTCCGGCAGACCGGGGACGAACGACACACCGACAAACACAATCAGCGCCGGCAGCACCTGCACGAGGCGACCGAAGACATTGTGTGCGACCAGCGCGTCATCCCATGTGGAGCTGGATCGTTTTGCGAATGCGCGGACAGTGCCGACCAGCAGGCTTTTGACGATCAGGTCGATGACGACCGCACCCGCAAGCAGCGCCAGTACGCCGACGACGGGCGGCAAAAGTGGGTGAATTGAGCCGAGTTGTTCAAACATTGGTGGGGGGTCCGGAGTGAAAGCGCAGAGATGGTATCACTCAATCGATGAAGTCCGGAGCCGTTATGATTTGTCTCGCACTGACCTCTGCTGAGCAGCAAGATGCCGAAGCATTATTTGACGCCGGCGATTAGCGACCGAAATAATCAGGCGCGCTGCCCGGCTTCCATTTGATGTTACATCCGATCCCGGGAACCTGATCCAGGACCGGCGGGTTTCCAGCCAACATCGCATCCGTGGCACGGCGTAGCTCGTCACCGGTCACAGGTTCGTCGTTGCCAGGTGTCGCAGCATCAAATCGACCGCGGTATACGAGGGTTCGGTTGGCATCAAATAGATAGAATTCGGGCGTACAGGCGGCGCGGTAGGCTTTGGCAACATCCTGCGACTCGTCATATGCGTACGGGAAGCAATAACCGAAGCTATCGATCTCCTCTTGCATTCGCTCGGGAGCATCACCGCTGTATGTAGCAAAGTCGTTCGAGTTGATCGCAACCAGCGCAACATTACGCGGCACGTAGTCACGAGCAAACGCTGCAAGCCCCTCGCGAATGTGCTTTACAAATGGGCAATGATTGCAGATGAACGCGACGATCAGCCCTTCAGCATCGGCAAAGTCTGACAGCCGGACG
This sequence comes from uncultured Woeseiaceae bacterium, assembly GCA_964439125.1. GTDB lineage: Bacteria > Pseudomonadota > Gammaproteobacteria > Steroidobacterales > Woeseiaceae > UBA1847. Next base: position 2,523 of record CAYTNO010000048.1, read on the forward strand.
CGACTACCGTCTGGCTTTGGCAGGTCGAAATCGGGCGCCGATGTTCCGAGTTCGAGCATTGTAGATTCGGTTGTAGCCAAGTCGTTCACCTCCTGTGTGAATTCTATCGTGCCAACGTTGGTTGATCAGTTCAATTTACGCGCCGTGAAACGTAGAACATGAATTCAGGAGACACCTACTATTTCCACCTCCTCTACGGACCATGCTTGTGCCTTGTCAGCAAACAAAGCCTTTGTTTCGGTCCAGGTAGCCTGGAACAGCTCCGAATTCCTGTAGGCATCGAGATGCGCTGCCGATGTCCATATGCTGTGTGTGAAGAAGACTTCAGGAAGACCAGCTTCGGTGTACAGGCACAAGTACTGACATCCCGCAAATTGCCGGATCCGGTGTTTGGATGCGTTGAATATCTCCAGGAACGCTTCGCGCTCTCCCTTCCTGAACCGCATTCTGACTATTCTAGTGATCATTGAAGTCTATTCCCGTCCCGCTACCCGGATCGGAACGCAGCGTACTGTCAATTCTTCTTTGATGGAAGCCAGGCTGGCAATTCCGGATAATAGGCCGCTGATCTGACCTATACTCTGTATGTTCCTGAATATGAGAGGTTTTGAGGCTTGCACAGCGCTGATGAAAAGCACGAATTGAAATGAAGAAGTTGCCGAAGAAATCACTCGACGATTGGCGATCGCTCGCCAGCAAAGAATGCAAAGGCCAGTCGCCCGAAGAACTGGCCTGGAATACGCCCGAGGGCATCGCGGTCAAGCCGCTGTACACGGCCGAAGATCTCGAAGGACTCGCACACCTCGATTCGCTGCCCGGCCTGGCGCCCTTTGTCCGTGGGCCCAGGGCGACCATGTACGCGGGCCGCCCATGGACCGTACGTCAGTACGCGGGTTTTTCCACCGCAGAAGAATCCAACGCCTTTTACCGAAAGAACCTGGAGGCGGGGCAAACCGGTCTCTCGGTGGCCTTCGATCTCGCCACCCATCGCGGCTACGACTCGGATCACCCGCGTGTAGTGGGCGACGTGGGCAAGGCGGGCGTGGCTATCGACAGTGTCGAGGACATGAAGATCCTGTTCGACGGTATCCCGCTGGACGAGATTTCGGTCTCGATGACTATGAATGGTGCGGCATTGCCTATCATGGCGATGTTTATCACTGCCGCCGAAGAACAAGGTGTAGCGCAGGAGAAACTGGCCGGCACACTGCAGAACGACATCCTGAAGGAATTCATGGTTCGCAATACTTATATCTATCCGCCCGCACCGTCCATGCGGATCGTGTCCGATATTATTGCTTACACCTCTGCCAACATGCCCCGCTTCAATCCCATTTCCATATCCGGCTACCACATGCAGGAGGCCGGTGCGACTTGTGCCCAGGAATTAGCGTATACGATCGCCGACGGCATCGAGTACGTACGCACGGCGATCGACAGTGGCCTCGACGTGGATGCCTTTGCTCCGCGGTTATCGTTCTTTTTCGGCATCGGTATGAACTTCTTCATGGAAGTGGCCAAACTGCGAGCCGCGCGCCTGCTTTGGTCGACACTCATGGCCGAGAAGTTCTCGCCGAAAGACTCCAGGTCGCTGATGCTGCGCACGCACTGTCAAACGTCCGGCGTCAGTCTCACCGCCAAGAGCCCGTACACGAACATCATGCGAACCACGATCGAGGCCATGGCAGCCGCCTTCGGCGGCACGCAGTCATTGCACACCAATTCCTTCGATGAGGCGCTTGCGCTGCCCACCGAGTTCTCGGCTCGCATCGCCCGAAATACTCAACTCGTACTGCAAGAGGAAACCGGCATCACCAACGTCGTGGACCCACTGGCCGGTTCCTACTACGTGGAAAACCTGACCAATGAACTGGCCGCCGAGGCGCGCAAGCTCATCGACGAGGTTGAAGAGATGGGCGGCATGACCAGGGCGGTGGAGAGCGGTATGCCCAAAATGCGTATCGAGGAGGCCGCGGCGCTGCGCCAGGCGCGTATCGACCGTGGCGAAGAGACCATCGTCGGCGTTAACAAATATCAGCTGTCAGAAGAACCTTCCGTCGACATTCTGAATATCGACAATACGGCCGTGCGTGAGACCCAGATTCGACGCCTTAAGGAAGTACGTGACAGTAGAGTCGAGGCGGATTGTCGCAAGTCCCTGGACGCTCTGACCCGGGCAGCTGAAGAGGACACCGGTAGTTTGCTGGCACTGGCTGTCGACGCCGCACGTGCACGGGCTACGGTCGGCGAGATTTCCGATGCACTGGAGAAAGTCTACAGCCGCCACCGGGCCGTGACCCGCTCCATTGCAGGTGTGTACGGATCTGCGTACGAGGGCGACGGGGATTTTGCATCCATTCGTCAGGCAGTGGCAAAGTTTGCCGAGGCCGAAGGGCGCCGCCCACGCATGCTGGTCTGCAAGCTCGGTCAGGACGGACATGATCGCGGTGCCAAGGTGATTGCCACGGCGTTTGCCGATATCGGCTTCGATGTCGATATCGGGCCACTTTTTCAAACCCCTGAGGAGGCGGTGCGCGACGCCATCGAGAACGACGTTCACGTGATCGGCATCTCCTCGCAGGCCGCGGGACACCAAACCCTGGTTCCGCAGGTCATCGACGGCCTGAAACAGGAAGGTGCTGACGACATCATCGTCATCTGTGGCGGTGTCATTCCACCACAGGATTACGATGAGATGTACGCCTGCGGTGTGTCGGCCATATTCGGGCCTGGGACCAATATTCTGGAAGCGGCGCACGAAGTACTCCGCATTATTCAAAAGCGCCAGCAAAGCAGCATGGAAAAAATGTAAGGATCGTGTATGCAGGAAATTATCGAAGAACTCGAAGAAAGACGTAAGGCTGCCGCCCTCGGCGGCGGCCAACACCGGATCGACGTTCAGCACGGCCGCGGCAAGCTCACGGCCCGCGAACGCATCGACCTGCTTCTCGACGAGGACAGTTTCGAAGAATGGGATGTCTTCGTCGAGCACCGTTGTGTCGATTTTGGCATGGCGGATAAGAAGGTGCCCGGTGACGGCGTAGTCACCGGTTGTGGCACGATCAATGGACGAGTGGTCTTTGTCTTCAGCCAGGACTTCACCGTCTTTGGTGGCTCGCTGTCCGAGGCGCACGCCGAGAAAATCTGCAAGGTCATGGATCAGGCCATGAAAGTGCGCGCACCCATCATCGGCCTGAATGACTCGGGCGGCGCCCGCATCCAGGAAGGCGTGGCTTCCCTTGGCGGCTATGCCGAAGTGTTCCAGCGCAACGTATTGGCCTCCGGCGTGGTGCCGCAAATCTCCGTCATCATGGGACCGTGCGCCGGTGGCGCGGTCTACTCTCCGGCCATGACCGACTTTGTCTTTATGGTGAAAGACAGCTCTTACATGTTCGTCACCGGACCTGACGTGGTCAAAACGGTGACCCACGAGACGGTTACAGCGGAAGAACTGGGTGGTGCCATGACCCATTCCACTGTGTCCGGCGTCTGTGATCGCGCCTACGAGAACGATGTGGAAACGCTGTTGATGGTGCGACGGTTTATCAACTATTTGCCAGCCAACAATCGCGAGAAGTCCCCTTACCGGCCCACACCTGATCGCGCCGATCGCATGGAAATGTCACTCGACACGCTTATTCCGAAGAACCCCAACTTGCCTTACGACATGAAGGAGTTGATTTACAAGGTCTCGGATGACAATGAGTTCTGGGAACTGCAGCCCGAGCACGCTAAGAACATCATTATTGGTTTCGCCCGCATGGAAGGCCACGCCGTGGGTATCGTAGCCAATCAGCCCAAGGTGCTGGCGGGATGTCTGGACATCAAGTCATCGATCAAGGCGGGACGTTTTGTGCGTTTTTGCGACGCATTCAACATTCCTATCGTCACTTTCGTCGATGTACCAGGCTTCCTGCCGGGCACGGCGCAGGAGCACGGCGGCATAATCAAGCACGGCGCAAAGTTGTTGTTTGCCTACGCCGAGGCCACGGTTCCCAAGATCACCGTCATCACCCGAAAGGCCTATGGCGGCGCCTACGACGTAATGAGTTCCAAACATTTGCGCGGTGACGTTAACCTGGCGTGGCCGAGTGCGGAAATCGCAGTCATGGGGCCCAAGGGTGCTGTGGAGATCATCTTCCGCAACGACATCGGCGATGACGAAAAGATTGCAGAGCGCACCGAAGAGTATCGAAAAAAATTCGCCAATCCATTTATCGCTGCCAGCCGTGGTTATATCGATGATGTCATTGCACCCCACGAAACCCGCAAGCGCGTCTGCCGCTCACTTGCCACGCTGCGCAACAAACAACTCGACAACCCGTGGCGCAAGCATGACAACATTCCGCTTTAGAGGATCTGCAATTGTTTGACAAAATCCTGATCGCAAACCGTGGTGAGATTGCGTGCCGCGTCATCAAGTCTGCGCGCAAGATGGGCATTAAAACCGTTGCCGTCTATTCGGACGCCGACAGCAGTGCATTGCATGTGCAAATGGCAGATGAAGCCATTCACATCGGGCCATCAGCGTCGACGCAAAGCTACCTGTTGAAGGACAAGATCATCCAGGCTTGCAAAGACACCGGTGCCCAGGCGGTACATCCGGGCTATGGGTTTCTCGCCGAGAATGCCGAGTTTTGCAACTCGCTGGAAACGGCAGGTATCGCCTTCATTGGGCCGAAGGCCCGCGCGATCGAGGCCATGGGTGACAAGATCACGTCCAAGAAGCTGGCTGATGAAGCGGGGGTAAATACCATACCCGGCTGTGCCGATGTGCTACGTGATGGGGACCATGCCGTCAAAGTCGCAAATGAGATCGGCTACCCGGTGATGCTCAAGGCCACCGCAGGCGGTGGCGGCAAGGGCATGCGCACGGCTCGCAACGATGAAGAGTGCCGGGACGGCTTCGAGCGCGCCGCCAACGAAGCGCGCTCCAGCTTCGGCGACGACCGCATGTTCGCGGAGAAATTCATCGAGGAACCACGTCATATCGAAATCCAGATCATTGCCGACCGCCATGGCAACATGGTGCATCTCAATGAGCGTGAATGTTCCCTGCAGCGCCGCCACCAAAAAGTGATCGAAGAAGCACCCTCGCCGTTTCTTGACGAGGTAACGCGCAAGAAAATGGGCGAGCAGGCAATCACCCTGGCCAGGGCAGTGGATTATGAGTCCGCCGGCACCGTGGAGTTCATTGTCGACAACCAGCGCAACTTCTATTTTCTGGAGATGAACACGCGTCTCCAGGTGGAACACCCGGTTACTGAACTGATAACCGGCATCGACCTGGTGGAACTCATGATCCGTGTGGCCGATGGCGATGAATTGCCAATCACCCAGGCGGACGTGGGCATCAACGGCTGGGCCATTGAATCCCGCGTCTATGCCGAGGATCCATTTCGTAACTTTTTGCCCTCCACTGGCCGCCTGGTGTACTACCGCCCGCCTGCGGAAGATGACCATGTGCGCGTGGACACTGGCGTGTTCGAGGGCGGTGAAGTATCGATGTACTACGACCCGATGATCGCCAAACTCATCACCTATGGATCCGACCGTGACGAGGCCGCGGCGCACATGCGCTCGGCGCTTGATCGCTTCATTGTTCGTGGTGTTTCGAGCAACCTCAATTTCCTCTCGGCGTTGATGGTGCATCCGCGCTTCATGGAAGGGAACATAAACACCAATATGATCGGTGAGGAGTATCCGGACGGTTTCAGCCCGGCGGACATACCTCACGAGAACCCCGCCCTCATCATCACCGTTGCGGCGTCCATGCTTCGCGGCCACCGCGACCGTGCGGCTCAGATCGATGGCCAACTGTCAGACAACGAGCGTCGTGTACCCGAGGACTGGGTGGTGGTGATGAACAATGAGCATCATCCGGTTTCCGTCGTGCCTGCAAATGGCGGTCACGATGTAGATTTCGATGGCAATACCTATGCTGTGAGAAGTCATTGGGAGTTTGGGCAGCACCTCTTCCATGGCACCATCAATGGCGAAGAGGTTTTCGTTCAGGTTGAGCGTGTCGACCAGACCTATCGCCTGTTCCATGGCGGTTCCCAGGCCAATGTGATGATTCTCACTCCACGGGTGGCCGAACTCCTGCAATACATGCCGGTAAAGACCCCGCCCGACATGTCAAAATATCTGCTTTCGCCCATGCCGGGTCTGCTGGTGTCACTGGCGGTAACGAAAGGCGATGCAGTTAGTGCGGGTAAAGAGTTGGCGGTGGTCGAGGCCATGAAAATGGAGAATGCGCTGCATGCCGAACGCGATGGGATCGTAGCCAACATCAACTTTGAAGTCGGCGACAGTCTCGCCGTCGGTGACAAGATCCTTGAGTTGGAGTAAGGCCGTTGCCGTCGCAACATAGCGAGCAGGAATTGGAAATAGACATCGTGGCATTGGCCGACGGTGTGCTCGACAGGAGCCGGCGTGCGCTTGCGCAGGCCATTACCCTGATCGAGTCCACGCGTAACGACCACCGTGCAGCGGCCAGTGCTCTGCTCGAGCGACTGATACCGTACGCGGGCAAATCAATGCGACTGGGAATTTCGGGCGTCCCGGGTGTCGGCAAATCGACATTTGTCGAGGCGCTGGGCAACCACGTAATTGATGCCGGGCATCGGGTGGCCGTGCTCACTGTTGATCCCTCTTCAGCGATTAGCGGCGGCTCCATTCTGGGCGATAAAACGCGTATGGAGTTGTTGTCGCGTCGCAGTGAGGCCTACATCCGGCCTTCGCCCGCTGGCAA
>CAYTNO010000049.1:0-9254 GCA_964439125.1 uncultured Woeseiaceae bacterium
TGGCAGTAATTGACCACCCTCTGCGGCAAAAAAAGGCCTAGAAGCTTGGCGGTGAACATGCGGAAATAAGCTCGCAAGGCTCACTTCCGACGTTGCGGAAATGATGTGGCTGGCTGCTTTTGAAATAGTAGGCGTCACCGGCTCTTAAGATTGAGGACTGCTCGCCAACCGTTACCTCAAGTCTGCCGTTGAGAATAATGCCGCACTCCTCTCCCTCGTGCGTAATCGCATGTTTTCCGGTTCCCGCTCCAGGTTGGTAGCACTCCTTGATAAGTTGAATCGCCTTGTGATTCAGGTTTGCGCCGACCTGGCGAAACGAAACACCTCCATCGGCAATCTCTGTGAGTTCCTCTGCCCGAAAGAATATGCGGTTTACAACCTCGAGGCCTTCGCCGAAAAACTCACTCATACTGATTGGGAACCCGTCGAGTACCTTCTTGAGCATGCTCACGGTTGGATTCAGCCGCCCGGCTTCAATCTGTGAAATCGTCGCATTCGCAACGCCCGAAACGCGACCCAGCTGCCGCTGCGACATACCGAGCCGAACGCGAATTCCCTTGAGCCTGTGGCCTATTTCCTGGTCCATTGTGCCAACCTCGAAAAAGTGTTTACTAAAGTTAACATTTTTTTGATGCTGCTTAAATAAATCAATGACTTACTGTTCTGCAGATAACCGATTGTTTAACATAGCTGCTCGCGATTACACTGGGCTACCTTGTTCACCCGCCTGGAGACTGCCCGCAATGAGCGCCCCCGATACCAATGCTTTCTGGATGCCATTCACGGCCAATCGTGACTTCAAGAAGAAACCGCGCATCATCAGCGGTGCGTCCGGCCATCACTACACCACTGACGACGGTACAAAGCTTTACGACACGTTCTCCGGGCTCTGGACATCAGGCCTCGGACACTGCCATCCGAAGATCGTAGAGGCCGTCCAGAAGCAGGTGGCGAAGCTCGATTTCGCGATGACGTTTCAGGTAAGTAACGACAAGGCATTCGCGCTGGCCGAGCGCATTGTTGATATGGCTCCGGAAGGATTCACCCAGTGCTTCTTCACAAATTCTGGCTCTGAGTCAGTCGACACGGCGCTCAAGATCGCCCTTGGTTTTCACCGCGCGCGCGGCGAAGGTAATCGTACGCGGCTAATAGGCCGTGAACGCGCGTATCACGGCGTCAATTTCGGCGGCATGTCGGTAGGCGGCATCGTGCCCAACCGGAAGGTCTTCAGCGCCAACCTGATTCCCGGCGTAGATCACATTCGTCATACGTTTAACCTCGAACACGCGGCGTATTCACGCGGACAACCTGAATGGGGCGCACACCTGGCCGATGACCTCGAGCGCCTCGCCGCGCTGCACGACGGTAGCAACATCGCGGCCGTAATCGTTGAGCCAGTTGCCGGATCGACGGGCATTTTGCCGCCGCCCGTTGGCTACCTCGAGAAACTCAGAGAAATTTGTGACCGTCATGGCATTTTGCTGATTTTCGATGAAGTCATTACGGCATTTGGCAGGCTGGGCAAGCCATTCTCGCCAGATCGTTTCGGCGTTATTCCCGATATCATCACAACGGCCAAAGGTCTGACAAACGGGGTCATCCCGATGGGCGCTGTGCTGGTTCGCGACTCCGTCTACAATGCGTTCATGCAGGGTCCGGAACCCATGATTGAGCTGTTCCACGGCTATACTTATTCCGGGCATCCCGTTGCCGCGGCGGCAGGACTCGCTGCGATGGACGTGTACGAGGATGAGGGGACGTTCGAACAGGCAACGTCACTCGAGAAGACCTTTGAGGACCTGTTGCACTCATTCGAAGACCACAAACATGTTGTCGATGTTCGAACCATCGGTTTGATGGGCGCTATCGAGATGGCACCACGCGATGGCGCGCCGGGTGCGCGGGGTTTCGAGGCGCATAAGAAGTGTTTCTGGGATGAACACCTGGTCATTCGTAATGGCATGGACACTTTGCAATTTGCGCCGTTCCTCAATTCGAGGCCGGACGAAATGCAACAATCATTTGAAGCTGTTCGACGAGTTATCGACTCGATCGAATGAACGCATAAAGCAGGAGATCCAATGAGCACTCAGCCCTCGAAACAAGCCGACGTCAATATGATCGTCGGCCACTTCATCAATGGCGCCGATGTCGCAGATGACAATCGCCCGCTACCGGTCATGAACCCGGCGACCGGCGAGGTGAGCAGGCGCGTCGCGATGGCGTCGAAGGCCACCGTCGAAGAAGCCATCACGGCCGCTGAGTCCGCTTTCCCGGCGTGGCGCAATACTCCACCGGCAAAGCGAGCGAAAATCATGTTCCGCTTCAAGTACTTGCTCGAGGAGCATGCTGAAGAGGTTGTGGCGGCCCTGACCAACGAGCACGGCAAAGTACTCGACGATGCCATGGGCGAATTCGGCCGAGGCGTTGAAGTAGTGGACTATGCCTGCGGTATTGGAGAGCTGCTCAAGGGCGAGCACACGAAGAACGTTGGGCCCGATATTGATAGCTGGTCCGAGTTCCAGCCTATCGGTGTCGTGGCCGGTATCACGCCGTTCAACTTTCCGGCGATGGTTCCGATGTGGATGTTCCCGGTGGCTATTGCGTGCGGCAATACGTTCGTGCTCAAACCATCCGAGAAAGACCCCAGCGCGCCAATGCTCGTCGCACAGCTGCTCAAGGAAGCCGGCTTACCCGATGGTGTCTTCAATGTCGTCAACGGTGACAAAGAGGCCGTGGACACTCTGCTCGAGGATCCGCGCGTACAGGCGATCAGTTTCGTCGGCTCAACACCGATCGCGGAGTACATTTATTCGACCGGAACAAAAAACGGCAAACGCGTACAGGCACTTGGTGGCGCCAAGAATCACGCGATCGTCATGCCGGATGCAGACATCGACAATACCGTCCGGGCTCTCATGGGCGCTGCATTTGGCTCCTGCGGCGAACGCTGCATGGCTATTTCGGTCGCGGTCTGCGTTGGTGAGGAAACGGCTGACACGGTCGTCGAAAAGCTCAAGACCGAGCTGCAGGAACTGAAAGTCGGCAACGGTACCGATGCGTGCAGTGACATGGGCCCGTTAATCACCCAGGACCACTATGACAAGGTGAGAGGCTACGTCGACCTCGGCGTCAAAGAAGGCGCTGACCTCGTCGTCGATGGCCGCGATCTCGTCGTCGAGGGTCACGAAAATGGCTATTTCCTGGGCGGCTGCCTGTTCGACAACGTGACATCCGGGATGCGTATCTACCAGGAAGAAATATTTGGGCCGGTGCTCTGCGTTGTGCGCGCCGAGTCGCAGGAACAAGCCATGCAACTCATCGACGATCACGAGTACGGCAACGGCACCTGCATCTTCACCCGCGACGGCGAAGCCGCACGCTATTTTGCAGACAATATCCGGGTCGGAATGGTTGGTATCAATGTACCGCTACCCGTGCCAGTGGCTCTGCACAGCTTTGGCGGCTGGAAACGCTCGTTGTTCGGCGATCTATACGCCTACGGCCCCGACAGTGTACGCTTCTACACGCGACGCAAGACAATCACCCAAAGATGGCCATCAGGTGGCGTGCGCGAGAAGGCTCAGTTTTCATTCCCGAGTAATCAATAGATTCAAGGACAAGTTACCGATCACTAACGGCTGGCGCCGAATAACCAGGCAGACTGAATCGTATGGATAACAACAGGACAGCAAGTTTCGTCAACGACATGTGGGACGCATCTATCATCCCGGAGATTTCCGAGTACATCAAAGTACCCAACAAGTCGCCGAACTTTGACCCGGATTGGGAAGCGCATGGGCACATGGAACAGGCCGTGCAAATGCTCGAGGCCTGGGCGCAGAAGCAGCCAATACAAGGTATGCAAATTGAGATCGTGCGCATCGAAGGCCGCACACCATTGTTGTTCATAGACATTCCTGGCGAATCAGACGATGTCGTACTGCTGTACGGTCATTACGACAAGCAGCCCGAGTTCAGCGGCTGGGATGATGACCTCGACCCCTGGACACCGGTCATCAAGGACGGAAAACTGTATGGGCGGGGTGGCGCAGACGATGGCTATGCAACGTTCGGTTCGCTAACCGCAATTCGCGCATTGCAGGAACAGGGTATTCCACACGCACATTGTATTGTCCTTGTCGAAGGCTGCGAGGAAAGCGGCAGTTTCGATCTGCCCTACTACATGGAAAAACTCGAAGGTCGAATCGGCTCGCCGGATCTCGTCGTTTGCCTCGACGCCGAGTGTGGCAACTACGACCAGTTATGGTGCACAACATCTTTGCGCGGCAATCTAACCGGTACACTGCGCACCGATGTGCTTACTGAAGGTGTCCACTCAGGATCAGCAAGCGGAGTCGTGCCGTCAAGCTTTCGAGTGTTGCGCAAGTTGCTCAGCCGTATTGAGGACGAATCAACCGGTCAGGTCGTTGCGGATGAATTGCACGTAGACATTCCCGAACAACGAATCGAGCAAGCCAAGAAAGCCGCAGCGACGCTCGGCGACATGGTCTATCGGAAATTCCCCTGGGCTGTGGACGATCCAGCCCCCGATGAGTCCGACTGCGAATTGCTACTCAACAACACCTGGCGGCCCACGCTGAGCATTACCGGTGCCGAGGGTCTGCCCGACATGGTTAATGCGGGCAATGTGCTTCTGCCTTTCAACACATTGAAACTGTCGTTCCGGCTTCCTCCCACCTGCAACGCCGATGAGGCAGCCGTAGCTGTCAAAGGAATACTCGACGCTGATACGCCGCCGCTGTGCAAAGTTGAGTTTGAGGTCGAGTCGACGATGGCCGGTTGGGATGCACCACCGGTTGCCGGGTGGCTTGAAGCGTCAATGCAAAAAGCATCGCAAGCGTTCTTCGGCAAGCCGTCAATGTACATGGGAACGGGCGGAACAATCCCCTTTATGGGCATGCTTGGCGACAAGTTCCCGGATGCACAGTTCCTGATTACGGGCCTGCTAGGCCCGAAATCAAACGCCCACGGCCCCAATGAGTTTTTGCACATCGAAACCGGCAAGCGCCTGACAAGCTGTGTCGCGCAAGTACTCGAGGATCACTACCAGCGCTAGGCGCACAGCGTCAATCGTAACGTTGGAAAAAAGCGAACCCGGTGGTGCCAGGTTCAGTCTGATTTTTTAGATGGTCGAGCCCTGCTCAGGAAAGCAACATGATCATGACACCGGCTGCGACCGCCGAGCCGATTACGCCGGCCACATTGGGGCCCATCGCGTGCATCAGGAGAATATTGTGGGGGTTCGCATCCAGCCCCACTTTGTTCGCAACACGCGCAGCCATCGGCACAGCGGAAACTCCGGCCGCGCCGATCAGCGGGTTAATCGGATTGCTTGATATTCTATTCAGGAGCTTGCCCATCAGCACACCGCTGGCTGTGCCAATCGCGAATGCGACCATGCCCAGCAAGAGAATACCGAGAGTACTCGGCACCAAGAACTGCTCTGCGCTGAGCTTGGAACCAACGGCCAGGCCCAGGAAGATCGTGACGATGTTGATCAACGCATTCTGAGTAGTATTAGACAGGCGATCCACAACGCCACATTCGCGCATCAAATTACCGAAACAGAGCATACCGAGCAAAGGAGCCGCGGACGGCAACAACAAGGCGACCAGCAACAACAAAACCAACGGGAAAATGATTCTCTCTGCTTTTGAAACGTCGCGCAGCTGCACCATTTCAATCTTGCGTTCGGCCTCTGTCGTCAGCGCTTTCATAATGGGCGGTTGAATTAGTGGTACAAGCGCCATGTAGGAATAAGCGGCAACGGCAATGGCGCCCAGCAAATCCGGGGCAAGTTTACCCGCAACGTAAATAGCAGTCGGTCCGTCAGCACCGCCGATGATGCCGATTGCTGCCGCTTCGCGAAGTGAAAAGTCCATCACGCCAAGCGACGTCAGGCCTAGCGCGCCTATTAGGGTCGCAAAAATTCCGAATTGCGCTGCAGCACCAAGAAACAGAGTTCGTGGATTGGCAAGTAGTGGCCCAAAGTCCGTTAGCGCGCCAACACCCATGAAAATGATTAATGGAAACGCCCCGGTCTCGATACCGACAACGTATGTCAGATGCAGAAGACCCTGACCTGTCGCTATTTCAACGCCAGGTATATTTGAAAGCAGCCCACCGAAACCTATGGTCACGAGCAATAGTGGTTCGAATTTCTTGACGATACCGAGGTACAGCAAGAGCAGACAAATAACGAGCATTGCGGCCTGCCCTATCGATATTTGATAGAGGCCGGAGCCTTGCCATATTTGCTCGATCATTTCCATGCGTCAGCCGATTGCAACAAGCTGGTCGCCGACCGCGACAGCATCGCCTTCGGCGACGAATACGCCTGTAATCGTCCCGGCTTTGGGTGCCGCAATTGCCGTTTCCATTTTCATGGCCTCGACCACGATCATCGGCTGACCTTCCTCGACGATGTCACCGGGTTGCACATGAACCTTGAAAATATTGCCAGCTAACACGGCCTTGACGGCGTGTCCGGACGCCGCAGAAGGTGCCGGCGAAGCAACGGCCGCGGGCTGAACGCTTGATAACTGACCGCTCTCAGCGACTTCCACCGTGTAGCTGTTGCCGTTGATACGAACGGAATACACGGACGCCTCTGTTGCACCACCGCTCGCTGCCGGCGACTTCACGGCCGCTGCAGCTGCATCCGGCAACGGCTCGAACGCGCCTGGATTATCACGGTTTTCGAGGAACTTGGTGCCTATCTGAGGAAACAACGCATAGATGAGTACATCGTCGATGACCTCGGCGGCCAGGCGTATGCCCTTTTCCGTCGCGATTCGTGACAATTCCTCAGTCTGGCGATCGACTTCCGGCTCAAGCAGATCCCCCGGCCTACCAACGACCGGCTCGGCTCCTTCGAGCACTTGCGCCTGCAATTCGGCGTTGACCGCTGCCGGCGTCGCACCGTACTCGCCCTTCAGGATGCCCGATGTTTCCTTGGTGATATTTGCATAGCGTTGTCCCGACATAACGTTAATGACGGCCTGAGTCCCGACGATTTGTGATGTCGGTGTTACGAGTGGCAGCATGCCAAGGTCCTCACGAACTCGTGGAATCTCCTCGAGAACTGCATCGAGTTTATCGCTGGCATTTTGCTCGCGTAGCTGGCCCTCCAGGTTGGTCAGCATGCCACCGGGCACCTGGGCGATGAGAATTCGGGAATCAACGCCTTTAAGCGCGCCTTCGAACTTTGCGTACTTTTTGCGCACTTCGCGAAAATAGGCGGCGATCTCCTCCAGCAGAGGCAGATTAAGGCCGGTTGCTCGTTCGGTTCCCTCAAGGATCGCGACCAGTGATTCCGTCGGCGAATGGCCGTAGGTCATGCTCATCGATGAGATTGATGTATCTATTCTGTCGACACCTGCCTCTGCCGCCTTCACACAAGCCGCCGTCGACATGCCGGTCGTCGCATGACAATGCAAGTGGATAGGAATATCGACAGCCTCTTTGAGGCGGCTAATGAGATCAAAAGCAACGTAGGGCCTGAGTAGTCCAGCCATGTCTTTAACGCAGATAGAGTGCGCGCCCATGTCTTCGATCTGTCTGCCGAGGTCAACCCACAACTCCGTCGTATGGACAGGACTTACCGTGTAGGAAATCGTACCTTGCGCGTGTTTCTCAACGGCTATGGTTGCCTTGACCGCGATCTCAAGATTTCGCATGTCATTGAGTGCATCAAAAATACGAAATACATCCACGCCATTCGTAGCCGCCCGTTCGACGAATTTTTCGACGAGGTCATCTGCATAGTGTCGATAACCGAGAATGCTCTGGCCGCGGAACAACATCTGTTGCGGCGTGTTTGGCATGGCGGCCTTGAATCGGCGGATGCGCTCCCAGGGATCTTCGCCGAGATAGCGAATGCAGGAATCAAAAGTCGCACCGCCCCAACTTTCCAGCGACCAGAAGCCAACCTGATCAAGTTTTTCGCAAATCGGCAGCATGTCGTCGATGCGCATGCGCGTAGCCAACAAGCTCTGATGACCATCCCTCAAGACAAGTTCGGTGATTCCAAGTGGGCCCATGTCACTCATTTCCATTCTTCCTTCACTGATCTATTTGCGCCGGTGCTGGGTGATCGCGGCGCTAATTGCTGCGACTTCTTCATCCGTGATGCCCGATGCGATTGGCTTGGGCTGAAACCGGATAACAAGGCGAGACATTAAGGTAGTGACAATGACGAGCGCAGTCAGAAACACGATTACCGTGCCCATGCCAACGAGCATTAGTTTCAGACCTTCATCAATCAGGCTATTCGTCATGTCGAGCCGCGGGGAATTATCGAGCCGCCGATTATACGTAATTACGTTGACCTATGAAGCGCCAAATCGCGATCCGGCGACGATCGGTGACCATCCGGATAATTCGAAATAACAGGATATGCTGCTAGTGGCAGAGTTCGTCTTTTTTGGCTTTGGTCTCAGCGATTGTGACGGCAGCTTCTTTCTTGTCCAGGTATTCTCGTTTGCCATCATCGCCTGTTCGATAGAGCTGCGGAGCGTTTTGGTAAGAATCATAAATTTCAGTCGCGCGCTTGCAATAGTAAGCCTCGGCTTTCTCGCGCTCAGCCCGCTCTTCAGCAGTCTCGCCAGGATAGGCATAGCCGCCGGATTCAGATCCATCCTCCGGATCGTCAACGTCCGCAATTGTGCCGGTGGAATGCCAAACCAGCTCGACCGAAACGGCATCTTCATGGTCCGGTTTGTCGGCATAATGCACCTTGCCGACGTCATCCACCCACGTGTAGATAGGGGTCAGCGTATCGACGAAATGGGTATTGCCGAGCGCATCCTTCCACTGCCATACGTCGGCGTTTGCGGTCAGGCAAAGTCCGAACAAAAGTGCAATCGTCGTGACAATGCGAATCATGGCGCCTCCAGTACTTACAAGTATGGGCATTGGCGACCGTATTTGCTTTGATTGGCGTCACAGAACCCGACGAAAACACGTCTTTAGAGCGCTATTTCCTCAACAAATCAGTTGCAGTTGACCAGGCCGTTCACCCAGTCAGTAAGCAGCGTGACGCCTGCTGCGTCCGGAATCGTCGAGCCAAGGGTCGGCATGCCGAAGATGTCGCGTCGATTGACGCGTTCTACCAGTACCGATCTTGTTGCGTCACCCGGGGCAATAATTCTCGGCATCATGATGCCAACCCCGCCAGCGTCAGGCATGACATCGCAGGCGTTGGTGTCGGGCAACCCCGTTGTATAGCG
>CAYTNO010000050.1:0-9253 GCA_964439125.1 uncultured Woeseiaceae bacterium
ATGAAAAATTTGAAACCACCCGGCCGTCCAACTCGCAGAGCATCGATAACATTGTCGGTGTAGAACCGGCCGACGTAGACCGGGTTATAGATATCTTTCAGACCGAATATGGTTTCAATCCAGGCACGTTCGATGCAACAGATGTCGACGAGGATGAGAAGATCCTGGTGAAACTGGACTGGAACATCAACGACGACCATCGTGCTGTCGCCAGCTACCAGAGTGCCGAAGGCGATGTGCTGTTCGACGATTTTCCGGATCTGGCTGTGTTGCAGTCGAATCGTTACAACATTAACGAGGAGCTGACTGCCGTCTCACTGCAGGTGTTCTCCAACTGGACAGACAATCTGTCGTCAGAATTCAAGTTCGGTAACAAAGAAGTCAAGAATCGCCAGGTCAGCATCGACTCCTCAACACCGGACTTTTCAATTTTGACCGGCGACTTCGGGACAATTACGGCAGGCGGCGACCGCTTTCGGCACAACAATCTACTTGACAACGAAACGGATCAGCTTCGTTTGAAGTTTGAGTATGCGACAGGCGATCACGTTATCACCGCCGGTTACGAGCGCGAAGCGAAAACGGCCACCAATACATTTGTTCCGTTTACTCGCGGTCAGTTCTTATTCTTCCCTGATGACGGTCCTGATGGAATAGCCGGAACTGCTGACGATCGCACGGGCATAGACAACTTTGAGCAGCGCAATATCGGCCTGACGCTTTACGGTGGCTCCACCAGCGGAGTGATAGCGGATGCTGCAGGCGTCTTTGAGTTGGTAACCGATAGCATTTTCGTTCAGGACGAGTGGACGGTCAGCGATGAACTGGTCCTGAAATTCGGTCTTCGCTTCGACGAGCACAGTAACGACGACGCGGTCCCACTGAATCCCGATTTCACGTCGCGAAATGGCTTCGACAATACCTTCAATCTCGACGGCAACGATTTGACGATGCCACGCTTCGGCTTTGACTGGACACCGACCGATCGGTTGACGGTCCGAGGTGGCGCAGGTCTGTTTGGCGGCGGCGTACCGTTGATCATGTTGTCAAACAGCTACGCGGGCAACGGCATTACCCGCAATATTGTGTGTGGTTTTTGTAGCTTCGTTACGGCGGCTGACCCTGTCGTCATGGCAGCGTTGGCGGCGGGATTGCCGAGCCCCACCATCGCAGCTGAGCTCCTGCAACCGAGCAACGGCGTCAATCCGGATTCAGATGTCGAGGCACTCTCGCCAGATTTCGAAACGCTGAGCACCTGGAAATACAGCCTCGGCGTAGAGTATCTTGCGGATCTATCGTTCATGGGAATGGGAGATGACTGGAACCTGTCTGCGGATATCATCCTTTCCGACGTCAAAGATGGCTTCAACGTCACAGAAGCGCGACGCACGGTGACTGGCACCGCGCCTGATGGCCGTAACATCTACAGCTTCACCCCTGGCGGCGACTACATCGTGGAAAACACCAACAAAGGTGATACCACCGTATTGTCGGTAAACGCTGCCAAGACCTGGGATACGAGCAAGGGTCTATTTGACTTCACTGTGGGATACACCCATACCGATTCCAACGAGATCCGTTCTTATAACCGCTTCGTGACATTCGAGTCTTATGCCTTCGACGCAACCACAGATTTCAATAACATGGGGTTGTCAACGTCGAAGTATGAAGTCCCGCACCGGCTGACCTCGACTTTCGACTGGTCGCAAACGTTGTTTGGTGACAATACAACCCGTGCAAGCCTGGTCTACATCAGACGTTCGGGGCGAAATTACTCCTATGTATTTGGCAGCGGAGACGCGGCATTTGGCGGCACGTTCCTGGCTGATTTCGGCAGCGAGGGTGACAACCCCGGTTCGCACTTGTTCTATGTACCAACAGGCGCCGGCGATCCGCTCGTTACCGGTGACGCTGCATTCCTGGATGATCTCAACACCTTCGTCGAGGGTGAAGGTTGCCTCAAGAAAAGGCGTGGCCAGATTGTGGGTCGGAATGCCTGCCGCACCGATTCCTCCAGCATCATAAGTCTGAGGCTTGCCCAGGAAATTGGTGTTTGGGATGACAAGAAACTGGAATTGACTTTCGATATCGAGAATCTTGGCAACCTGATCAACAACAGTATGGGTCGAGTGGACAGCTACTCCGCACCGTCTAACGTGGCACTCGCCAATGTGACGATTTCCGGTGATGGCTCGCAGTACATCTATGCTCCGATTTCAGTCTTCACCCAGGTCAGTCCCGAAACGATAGCTCCGCAGCCAGCGATTGCTCGCCTGCCGTCGGTGTACCGTATCCAGTTCGGCGTACGTTTCAGCTTCTAAACGACAATACACGTAAGGTGTTAACAGAAGGGGCAGCTTTGCTGCCCCTTTTTTTGTGTCAGAATACGTGCATGAGAAAGATCCCAGCAATTGCTGCGCCTATTGCCGTTTTTATGGCCTTGTTAGCTTGCTCACCGCAGCAAGATGCCGAACCGACGCTATCGGCCGAGCCATCCGCTAATCAGATCGATTTGATCGTCAACGGCGACTACGTAGTAACGATGGATGATGCCGCCACTGTCCATGCAGGTGCCGCGGTCGCCATCGATCAGGGCGTTATCATCGCCATCGGGCCAGCCGCAGAAATTGCCGCAAGCTATGACGCAAGAGAAGTTCTTGACGGTCAGGGTCGTGTTGTCATGCCCGGACTGGTTAACGGCCACTCGCACGCAGCCATGACGTTGCTTCGCGGCGTCGCTGACGACCTCGCACTCATGGACTGGCTCAACAATTACATCTTTCCGGCGGAAGTGGAATTCGTCGATGCAGAGTTTGTTCGCATTGGTACCGAACTCGCCTGCTGGGAAATGATTCGCGGCGGCACAACGACCTTCGTCGACATGTACTACTACCCCGACACAGTTGCCGAAGTCGTCGATAAATGTGGCATGCGGGCCATGGTTGGCACGACAGTTATCGATCAGCGCAGCCCCGACGCCGAGAACGCGGATGACGCAATTCGCAAAGGCAGCGGCTTTATCAAACGCTGGCAGGGCAAGAACAGTCGCATCTCGCCCATATTCGGACCTCACGCAAACTACACGCTCGATGCAGATCAGTTGCGCGCAACACGGCAAGCCGCACTGGCGCTGGGCGTACCGATCAGTATCCACATGTCGGAATCACCCTTCGAGGTGCAGTACAGCAAAGACACTTATGGCATGACCAGCATCGAGCTGTTCGAGTCAATCGGCTTTTTCGACGGGCCAACAATTGGGGCGCATGTCGTTTGGCCGACCGAGGCCGAGATATCGATTCTCGTCGACCGCAAAGTCGGCGTTATTCATAACCCAACCTCGAACATGAAAATCGCTTCAGGCATTGCGCCGATAGCCGACATGCTGGCTGCCGGCGTCCGCGTGGGTCTGGGTACGGATGGTGCGGCCAGTAATAACGATCTCGATATGTGGGAAGAAATGCGACTCGCGTCGTTCCTGCAGAAAGTTGAACAAATGAACCCGGAGGTGCTGCCGGCAGCCACTGTGTTACGTATGGCGACGAGCGGCGGCGCAACCGCCATTGGGCTCGGAGAATCTATCGGTTCCCTGGAAGTTGGCAAACGCGCCGATATTATCCAGGTCGCATTTGACGATGTTCATCATGTTCCAACTTACGATGTCATATCTCACCTCGTTTACGTTACGGACGAGCAGGATGTTGCGTCAGTTGTCATCGATGGCAAACTGTTGATGCGCGAGAAGGAGCTTCTGACAATTGATACAGAACGCGTCACCGAAGAGGCCCGGGCTCTCGCCGCCAAAATTCAAAGTGCGCTGCAAGAGAGAAACCGCTGATGTTGCGTAACGTTGTGGCAATCGTTGTTGGCGTCGTTACCGCATTCGTTACGGTTATGCTCGTCGACAAGATCGGGCATATGGTCTATCCCGCACCTGCAGGTCTCGACTTCGCTAATCCGGATGCGATACGCCCTTACCTTGCCACACTGCCGATCGGTGCATTTCTGTTCATCCTGGCGTCGTCGGTATTCGCCGCTTTTGGCGGTACTCTGGTTGCCTGCTTAATTGGCACCGGGAAACCACGGATATTCGGTTCAGTGGTTGGCGGTTTCGTTTTCGCGGCTTCTGTCGCCAATTTCATCGCCATTCCGCATCCGCTCTGGTTAGCGCTCGCGACACTGGCCGGAGTGGTCCTGAGCACCTTGCTGGCAATGCGCCTGGCAACTGCGATCAGCGGAACGGAAACCCGTGACGGCGATCCAGGATAGCTTCCAGGACAATCATTGCTATGGCTGCGGTGCCGACAACCCGCTTGGCATGCAGATCAAAAGTCACTGGGATGGCGAGATATCAACCTGCACGTACGTGCCGCGCCCTGAACAAAGTTCGGGGCCAACTCACCTCTTTTACGGTGGTGCAATAGCCAGTCTCATCGACTGCCACAGTGTCGGCACGGCCATCGCTAACTACTACGATCTGGAGAAACGCGACGTTGGAACGGATCCGCAGATCTGGTGTGTAACAGGCCGACTTACCGTGAATTACCTGAAACCGACTCCGATAGATCAGCCCATTGAACTGCGCGCAGTCGTTAAAGAATGCACTGAGAAAAAGACCATTCTGGAATGCACCGCAAGCTCAGACGGCGAAATCACCGCACAGGGCGAAGTCATTGCCATACGAGTCCCCTACTCCTGGCGAGAGTAAGCGAAGGCCAGTAGCCTAACTTCGGTCGAGGAAACTCGTACCGTAGTCCATTGGTGGCAAATCAAAAAACGTCGCGATGCTTTGGCCGATGTCGGCAAAAGTCTCTCGCTTGCCCAGGGCGCCAGCGGTAATGCGCGCGCCATACGCCAATACCGGGATATGTTCGCGAGTGTGGTCTGAGCCGGGCCACGTTGGGTCGCAGCCATGGTCGGCGCAGAAGAACAGCACGTCATCGTCATGCAAGACGTCCAGTAACTCGGGGATACGCCCATCGAGATATTCCAGCGCTGTCGCGTAGCCCTCTACGTCACGCCTGTGTCCGAACAACATATCGAAGTCGACGAAGTTGGTAAATATGATGGTGCGATCGCCGGCTTCGCGCATCTCATCCAGCGTCGCATCAAAGAGCGCCGCATTACCCGTCGCTTTGATCTTCTTCGTAATGCCCCGGTGCGCGTAGATATCGGCGATCTTGCCAACGCTCACGACATCGCCCCCACTGGCTACCAGCTTGTCGAGCACAGTATCTGCGTGTGGAGGCGTTGTGAGGTCGCGGCGATTGCCCGTACGAACATAGGTATCAGGCCCATCGCCAACGAACGGTCGCGCAATCACTCGACCGATGTCGTAGTCATCCACGAGTTCTCTCGCGATATCGCAAAGATCATAAAGCCGCTGCAGACCGAATGACTCTTCATGGCACGCGATCTGAAATACGCTGTCGGCTGACGTATAGAAAATCGGTTTACCCGACGCTACATGTTCATCGCCAAGTTCCTGAATGATGGTTGTTCCGGACGAGTGGCAATTGCCGAGGTACCCCGGTAAGTTTGCGCGAGATACCAACTTGTCGAGCAACTCCTGCGGAAAGGTATTCGTTTTTCCTGTGAAGTAGCCCCAGTCGAATAACACAGGGACGCCTGCAATCTCCCAGTGACCACTGGGCGTGTCCTTGCCACTCGACATTTCTTCGGCGAAACCGTAGGCGCCGATAATTTCAGTGTCGGTATCTACGCCAGCAGGAAACTCGCCCGAGCTGTCACGGCCTGCATGGAACAAGCCGAGTTTCGCAAGATTCGGCAAACGCAGCGGGCCAGCTGAAGAAGCTGCACGCTGCTCGGCGATGTGACCCATTGTGTTCGCCCCGACATCACCGAATCGCTCGGCATCGGCCGTCGCACCTATGCCGAAGGAGTCGAGTACTAGAATTATTGCTCTGCCCATGGCTCTACTCTAACAAAATAAAAGGCCCGGTTTCCCGAGCCTCTGCTATTCAATTGTCGCGACCCGGCTAGTGGTGCGGCGATATGACCTCAAGCTCGCTTTCGCCGAAGACCTCAAAGCGCGTTTCCTCAATGTACCCGCCTTCCAGTGCCATCAGCCAGATAAGCACGAGGATCGCGACCGGTGGGCCCAGAATCGCCAGCTTCAATGCAGGTCTTTCCCATTTCATGTGCATGAAGATCGCGATGATGAAGCCAGCCTTCAGGAACATGAACAACAGGATCAACGCCCAGCGAAGATTGCCCTGAAAATTCAGGTAGTCGACCATATAAGAAAAGAAACTGAGTACAAACAGCAGCCCCCAAATCCAGAAGTAAACACTGAGTGGGTGTTGTTGGCCTTCTTCACTTGCCATGCTTACGGCTCCTGACTTCTCTTACCAGAGATAGAAAAATGCGAAAATGAATACCCAGACGAGGTCAACGAAATGCCAGTAGAGACCCGTGATCTCAACGATTTCGTAGTTGCCACCCCGCCGTTCATAGAAACCATTACGTACGCGGTTCGCTATGACGAGCAGATAGATGACACCTGCCGACACGTGTAATCCGTGGAAGCCGGTGATCATGAAGAAGCTGGACCCAAACTGCGCGGCGCCGAACGGATTGCCCCACGGCCGCACGCCTTCCATTATTAGCTTCGTCCACTCGAACACCTGCATGCCGACGAACGAGGCGCCGAGCAATGCTGTCGCAACCATGAGCCAGAACGTTTTTTTGCGGTCCTTTCGATAACCCATGTTCACGGCCATGGCCATCGTGCCTGAGGACGTAATGAGGATGAACGTCATAATGGCGATAAGGATCAGCGGGATCGGGTCACCACCAAACGACAGTGCAAAGACCTCACTCGGAACCGGCCACGGATCGGTCGTTGATATACGAACCGACATATAGCCCACAAGGAAGCAACTGAAGATGAATGTGTCACTAAGCAGGAATATCCACATCATTGCCTTGCCCCATGGGACACCAAACACCTGCTTGTCCCTGGAGAAGTCGTTTACGATCGCATTCGCGCCGCCTGCTTCCACTACCGCTTCTGACATAGATAACCCCAAATCAAATCGACAAAACTTAAGTCGATATCATCAAACCAAACAAGACGAGCCATACGAGCAACAGGAAATGCCAATAGATTGTGCAAAGTTCGACGCTTTGCCTGACAGCATCGTTGTCGCCACCACCCATCGCTTTCATCGTCGCACGTGTCCAGACATACAAACCGCCCAAAATGTGAAGGCCGTGCAAGCCAGTTAACAGATAAAAGAATGCGTCTGACGGGTTGCTCGTTAAGTAGTGCCCCGAAGCGGTCAATTGCTGCCAGGCAATCAGTTGCCCCACCAGAAATGAGACGGTCAGGAACCCTGTCAGTAAAAGGCCCGGCAACAGTGACGACGCATCACGCCGCATGGCTATGTTGCGGGTCCACTGCAAAGTAGCACTGGCCAGCACAAGCACGCCTGTGTTTACCCAGAGTAACTGCGGCTCGGTTAGCGGTACCCAATCGCCAAGATCCATGCGCAACGAATACGCACTGAGAGTGAGCGCAAAGAACGACGTAATTACCGCAAGCAGCGTCGTTAGCGCGACCAGCTTCGGCCCCGCGTTAAACGGGGCCTGATGATCGGCTTCCGGTGCCACCCCCGCAATCCAGGGCTGCGTATTAAATGACTGCCGAAGTATCCACCCCAGCAACGCGGCGAGCATTGTCGCCAACACAATTAGGCCAATCTCCACTAGTGTTCCTCTCCATGGTCACGCCCGACCGGCGCGACATCCGCCGGCACGTTTTGTGGAATGAAGTCATCAACATATCCCGGCACACTGTAGTCATACGCCCAGCGGTGGCAGGTCGGTAGCTCGTGGCCCCAGTTGCCATGTTTCGGCGGATTGTCCGGTGTCTGCCATTCCAGCGTGGTGGCATCCCAGGGGTTCGGATCAGCCTTTGGCCCTTTCTTCAGGCTCCAGATTACATTCACAAAGAACAGTATCTGCGCGGCTGCCACAAACAACGCCGATATCGTAATTGCAGCGTTGAGGTCTTGAGCGGAGGCTGGCAGGAAATCGGTATTTCCCATTGCGAAGTAGCGTCGCGGCACACCCTGGAAGCCCAGGTAATGCATCGGCAGGTAAATCGCATAAGTGCCGAGGAATGTCGTCCAGAAATGCCACTTGCCGAGCGTCTTGTTGTACATCCTGCCTGTTATTTTTGGCCACCAGTGATAGATAGCACCAAATACGACGAGGATCGGCGATACGCCCATGACCATTTGGAAATGAACAACAACGAAATAGGTATCTGATAGCGGCAAATCGTTCGTGACGTTACCGAGGAACAGCCCGGTCAAACCGCCGTGGAGGAACGTGAAAATAAAACCAATCGAGAACAGCATCGGCACCCTGAGATGGATGTTGCCCTGCCATAGTGTCAACACCCAGTTATAAACCTTGATTGCCGTAGGCACTGCGATGATCAGCGTGGTCGTTGCGAAGAAGAACCCGAAGTAAGGATTCATGCCGCTGACGTACATATGGTGTGCCCAGACGATGAAACTCAGGCCGCCGATCGCGATAATGGCCCAGACCATCATTCGGTAACCGAAGATATTTTTGCGTGCGTGTGTGCTTAGAAGATCCGACACGATGCCGAAGGCCGGCAGCGCGACGATATAAACCTCCGGGTGACCGAAGAACCAGAACAGATGCTGGAACAGGATCGGACTACCGCCTGAGTAACCGGGATCCATACCTGCCGAACTGATTGCGGGCATGAAGAAGCTCGTGTGCAGTGTTTTGTCGAACAGCATCATGATGGCGCTAACGAGCAATGCGGGGAAAGCTAGCAAGCCCAGGATCGTTGCAATGAAGATGCCCCAGACCGACAGCGGCATACGCATCAATGTCATACCACGGCACCGAGCCTGCAGAACGGTTGTGATGTAGTTAAGGCCGCCCATCGTAAACGCGACGATAAATACAGCGAGCGAAGCAAGCATCAATAGAATGCCCCACTCCGTGCCCGGTGTTCCGGGCATGATTGCCTGTGGCGGATACAGCGTCCAGCCCGCTCCCGTCGCGCCACCGGGCACGAAGAAACTAATGAGCAAAATAATGACGGACAGCAAATACACCCAATAGCTGAGCATGTTCAGATACGGGAACACCATGTCTCGAGAGCCGACCATGAGTGGAATCAGATAATTACCGAAGCCACCGAGGAATAGCGCCGTCAGCAGGTAGATCACCATGATCATGCCGTGCA
>CAYTNO010000051.1:0-2515 GCA_964439125.1 uncultured Woeseiaceae bacterium
GGATCGGACGCTTTGTCGAGTTCTGACACCACGTTTGCGTTAATCGCGCCGCGTTCTTCAAAGGTCCGGTCCAGATCGATCTTGCCGATTTCGGAACGAAGCGTCGTCTGAGCGAGCTGCGATATCGCAAACATGTAATTACCGATACCGTAGGAGGCTCGTGCTGGATCAAGAACCTGCATGTACAGCACGCCATCTACGCCAACCTGGACATTGTCGTTGGTGATACAAACTTGCTCCGCAATGTCGATCGCTTGCTCTTTAAGCGTGTGTTTGTAGGCAACCTTGTCCAGGAACGGAAACAGAACATGGAATCCGGCATCAAGTTTGCGGTTGAATTTACCGAGCCGCTCGACAACAACGGCATTCTGCTGCGGCACTACAACAGCCGTCTTGAACAGGATAATGACGACGACAAATGTAACTACAAGTGCGACGATTAATGATGTGTCCATCAGGAATTCCTCTTGGCCGACTACTCAGCTTCAACGTTCAGCGTTAATCCGTTCACTTCCACAACTTTTGCCCGGCTGCCGGCCGCAATGGCGGTTTCACCAACGTTGCGAATAGTCCATTTCGTACCACGATATTCTGTGCGCGCGTCTTTGCCCGCAGCGAGATCTTCAGCAACCAGCACAGACTCGCCGGTAAGCGAGTCAGGATAATTCTCTCCACCGCCACGAATCTTGGTGTACAGCGTACGGCGAAAAGTCAGGAAAAAGCAAAGCGCAATGACGGCGAAAGCCAGCCACTGACCCCATTCGGGCAACACAATCCCGAACAGCCCGGCCAGACCGACAAGGGCTGCTGATACGCCAAGAAATACAAGGTAAAACTGCGCATCGACCGCAAATAACTCTGCGCCGAGAAGAACGGCGCCCAAGACTAACCATGCCCACCACGTCATCGTCTGACTCCTGTACAAGGATTCCGCCACTATAGCGCGTGACGGCGTGCCCGGGGAAGCCGGCGGTACTCCCCGCTGCCACGGCTCCAAAACCGATTTTCAGTTACTATCACCGCTGCCGCGAAAATTGAATAACAAGAATCAGGGAGCTGGCATGCAGGAAATCGTTAATCAGATAAACAGCTACGTCTGGAGTCCGGTGCTTATTTACCTGGCTCTCGGCACTGGTCTGTTCTTTTCTGTACTGACTCGTTTTGTGCAGGTTCGTTTGTTCCGCGAGATGATAAGCCTGCTGTTCTCGAGCAAGGAATCTGATCGCGGCATCTCATCGTTTCAGGCTTTATCCGTGTCGTTGTCCGGACGCGTAGGCACAGGCAACATCGCCGGTGTCGCCGCCGCTATCGGTTTTGGAGGTCCCGGTGCAATTTTCTGGATGTGGATCGTCGCGTTTCTCGGCGCAGCGACTGCCTATATCGAGTCCGCGCTTGGCCAGATTTACAAAGAAGAAGACGAAGGTCAGTTCCGCGGTGGACCGGCTTATTATATTGAAAAGGCCATGGGCCAAAAATGGTACGCGTGGATTTTCGCAATCTCGACGATAATTGCAGTCGGCCTGCTACTCCCAACTGTTCAGTCGAACAGCATCGGCAATGCGGCCGAGCTCGCGTTTGGCGGACAAAATGTACTTGAGACCTCACTTGGCGTTGTCAGTTACACAAAGCTGTTTACTGCTGTAGTCGTCGTGGTAATTCTTGGGGTGATTATCTTTGGCGGCGTCAAACGCATTGCACATGTTACGCAGGTTGTCGTGCCATTCATGGCGCTGGCCTACATGGTCATGGCACTTGGCATTATCGTAATGCACATCGACCAATTGCCCGGAATAATGAAACTAATCGTCAGCGACGCATTCACTCCGATGGCCGGAGTAGGTGCCGCTATTGGCTGGGGCGTGAAACGTGGCGTTTACTCTAACGAAGCAGGCCAGGGAACGGGCCCGCACGCGGCGGCCGCATCCGAAGTAGCACACCCTGCTCAGCAAGGCCTGGTACAGGCATTTTCGGTGTACATCGATACCTTGTTCGTTTGTTCAGCAACCGCTTTCATGATTCTAATTACGAAGCAGTATTACGTGACCGATCTTGCTCCCATTGTGAGCGGTGGCATGCTCTCAACAGACATCCTGGCAAACAGTCCGGCGTTCACCCAATACGCTCTCGAATCTGTCCTTGGCGGATTCGGCAAGGTGTTCGTTGCTGTTGCGCTGTTCTTCTTCGCGTTCACAACATTGCTCGCTTACTACTACATTGCCGAAACGAACGTCGCATACATAAGGCGCACATTCCGCTTCCCCGGCGAATTAACGATACTCAAGATCGCGCTACTGAGTTCGGTCTTTTACGGCACGATTCGAAATGCCGACCTCGCATGGGGTCTCGGTGACATTGGCGTCGGTCTGATGGCGTGGTTGAACATCATCGGCATCCTGATTCTCTTCTTTATGGGCAAGCCCGCAATCAAAGCGCTTAAAGACTACGAAGCACAGCGCAAAGCGGGCGTCGAAAAATACACATTCGACCCCGAAGCGCTCGGCATCAAGAACGCCGA
>CAYTNO010000051.1:2615-9224 GCA_964439125.1 uncultured Woeseiaceae bacterium
CGGGCGTCGAAAAATACACATTCGACCCCGAAGCGCTCGGCATCAAGAACGCCGACTTCTGGAAGAAATAGCTCGGCCGACACAAGTTATTCGGTCTGCCACAGCGATACGTCACACGGCCGTTTAGCGCGGCGAACTACCGGTTTGGGAAATTGAGCGCGCGATTGTCGACCGCTAATGCTGCTTCGTGTATTGCTTCGGCCAAACTCGGGTGTGCATGAATCGTGCGTTGCAAATCCTCGGTGCTGGCCGAGAACTCCAGTGCTAACACGGCTTCTGCAATGAGCTCGCCGGCCATGGGGCCAATGATGTGTACGCCGAGAACCTCATCGTCGTCAGAGGCAGAGATAATTTTGACCATGCCGCTGGTCTGCTCCATCGCTTTCGCGCGACCACTTGCAGCGAACGGGAACGAACCAGTCTTGTACGGTCGGCCACTCGCACTGACCTGTTCTTCTGTCAGGCCAACCCACGCGATTTCCGGTGCGGTGTAGATAACCGATGGAATCACGTCGTAGTTGACTTCGGCGAGTTCGCCAACGATCAGGTCAGCTACCATTACGCCCTCTTCCGAGCCTTTGTGAGCGAGCATCGGGCCACGGACGCAGTCTCCAATGGCATAAACGCCTTTGACGCGAGTTCTGCACTCATCGTCGACAACAATGAAGCCACGATCATCCAGCTGAATGCCGGAATCGTCTGCAAGCAGATTCTCCGTTACGGGCTTGCGGCCAACGGCGACAACAAGTTTGTCTACCTCGAATGTGTGCTCGCCATCTTTGCCTTCATATGAAACCTCGACGACATCTTTACTGACATTTGCACCGGTCAATCTCGCGCCGAGCTTGATATCGAGTCCCTGCTGTTTGAAATCTTTCGCTGCGACCTTGGCAATGTCGCGATCCGCCATGAACAGGAGGTCGTCCATCGCTTCGATAATCGTCACATTCGCGCCAAGACGCGCCCACACACTACCCAGCTCGAGACCAATGACACCGGCACCAATAACGCCCAGGCGTTCCGGTACAGCGTCGAGCTCGAGCGCATCCCACGAATCCAGAATGGACTTGTTGTCGTATGGTGCGACACCCAGTTCGATCGGCGTAGATCCGGAAGCAAGAATCACGTGCTCTGCATCGATAATTTGTGGCTCGCCATCTACCGGGGTGAATTCCACTTTTTTGCCGGCGAGCAACTTGCCGTGACCGACAAGACCTTCAACTTTGTTCGCTTTGAGAAGCCCGGCCACGCCACCGGTCAGCTGGCGAACGATGCTCGCACGACGCTTCTGCATGCCGGCAATATCGATTCCGACCTCGCCCGTTGTGATGCCGTGTTTCTTGAATTCGTGTTGCGCCCGATGGAAAAGCTCTGACGACTCAAGCAGTGCTTTCGACGGTATGCAGCCCGCATTAAGGCAGGTACCACCAAACGCGTTCTTGCCGTCCTTGTTCTGCCACTCGTCAATACAGGCAACAGACAAGCCATTTTGTGCCGCCCGAATAGCCGCAATGTAGCCCGCAGGACCTGCCCCAATAACAACAACATCGTACTTCTTGCTCATTCTTCAGACGCCTTAGACTTGTAACAACAAACGGCTCGGATCTTCGAGCTGCTCTTTGACCGTCACGAGAAACTGAACGGCCTCCTTACCATCGATAATGCGATGGTCATATGTCATCGCGAGGTACATCATCGGTCGCGCAACGACTTCTCCATCAACCACCATCGGTCGTTGCTGAATGGAATGCATGCCGAGGATAGCGCTCTGTGGTTGATTCAAAATCGGCGTCGACAACATAGAACCGAATATGCCGCCGTTAGTAATTGTAAATGTGCCGCCGGTAAGATCTTCCATGCCAATGGCACCGTCTTGGGCTTTTTTCGCGATGGCGCCAAGTTCGCCTTCGAATTGCGCGAAACTCATTTGATCCACATCCCGAAGCACAGGAACCATCAAGCCGCGCTCCGTCGATACCGCAACGCCAATGTCGTAGTAGTTATGATAAACAATATCAGTCCCTTCGACCGACGCATTCACAGCCGGATATAGTTTCAATGCTTCGATGGAAGCCTTTGCAAAGAACGACATGAAACCAAGGCGAACACCATGTTTCTCTTCAAATGAATCCCGATAGCGCTTGCGCAATGCCATCACTTCGGTCAAATCTACTTCATTGAATGTTGTTAGCATCGCAGCTGTGTGCTGTGCCTCGACCAGGCGCTCCGCGATGCGCGCGCGCAGGCGTGTCATCGGAACGCGTTGTTCGCTTCGCTCCAGCGCAATGACCTGGCTTGAATCCACAATCCCGGGAGCCGGATCTCCGGGCGTTACATTACCGCTGTCGTCAGACTTGAGAAATTTGAGGACATCCGCCTTGGTAATTCGGCCATCCTTGCCACTGCCAATAACCATCGTGTCGTCAAGGTCATGTTCGTCGAGAAGGCGCCGAACCGCAGGGCTGGTCTTGACAGGCTTTTCAGGCTCTTGCGCCGTTAAGCCCGTTGCTACGATCTCGGCTTTGGCTGCCGGTAGCTCTTCGCTCGTCGCTGCACCCTCTCCGGGCTCAAAAACTGCGAGCACGTCTCCGGCAAGCACCGTTTCGCCATCAGCAGCTCTAATTTCCTGGAGTACGCCCGACGCCGGAGCCGGGACTTCAAGAACAACCTTGTCCGTCTCCAGATCCACGAGATTTTCGTCGCGTGTTATCGAATCGCCAACCTTCTTGTGCCATGCGACAAGAGTTGCATCACTGACAGACTCCGGCAGTGGCGGTACCTTTATCTCAATACTCATTTGGATTTCCGTTTTGTGGTTCCAGGCCTGGCCGACTTGCTGGCTTTTTTCTCGATATCGAGCGCAGCCTCAACCAATGCCTGTTGTTGTTGCAAATGTACTTTGAAGATGCCGGACGCCGGCGCCGCAGCACCGTCTCTACCCGCATAATACAGCTGTTGATTGTCCTGTAGCGACTCCTGGAGCCTGTGTCGAATCTGATACCACGCACCTTGGTTCTGCGGCTCTTCCTGACACCAGACAACGTCGGACACATGTTTGTACTGCTGCAAAATTTCCGCGTATTCGGGAATCGGGAACGGATACAGCTGTTCGATTCGTATTAATGCGACGTCCGTAATGCCATGAACCTGACGAGCTTCCAGCAAGTCGTAGTAGACCTTGCCGCTGCAGAAAACAATGCGGCGTGTCTTCTTCACGGCGAGGTTTTCTGCTTCAGGAATAATCAACTGAAACTCACCGGCGGATAAATCTGTCAGCGGCGAAACCGCGCCTTTGTGGCGCAACAGGCTTTTTGGCGTCATTACGATTAGTGGCTTGCGATACGATCGCAGCATTTGTCGCCTGACCATGTGGAACATCTGAGCCGGTGTGGACGGCACGCAGACTTGCAGGTTGTGCTCTGCGCACAGCTGCAAAAATCTTTCCAGGCGAGCCGAAGAATGCTCGGGACCCTGCCCTTCGTAGCCGTGCGGCAGCAACAAGGTCAGGGCGCACATACGACTCCATTTGGACTCGCCCGAACTTATGAATTGATCGATTACGACCTGTGCACCATTGACGAAATCGCCGAACTGGCCTTCCCAGATGACCAGCGTATTCGGTTCGGTTGTTGCGAAACCGTATTCGAATCCGAGCACCGCCTCTTCCGAGAGCAATGAATCAATGACCCGAAATGCGTCAGGTCGGTCGACCAGATGCTGTAATGGCGTGTACTCCCGGCTGTTCACCTGATTGTGCAAAACGGCGTGACGATGAAAAAATGTGCCGCGCCCGCTGTCCTGCCCCACCAGCCGGCAGTCAAAACCGTTCTTGAGGAGTGACGCGTAGGCCATCGTCTCGGCGAATCCCCAGTCCATATCGACTTTGCCATCCACCATGCGTGCACGCTCATCGATGATGCGTTGCACTCGGCCGTGAAGCTTCATATCGGGCGGCAGGGTCGTTAGCGCTTCGCCGAGGTCAGAAACAGTCGCCGGGCTGATGTTAGTGTCGACGACCTCATCCCAATTGGCATTCAGGAACGGACTCCAGTCAACGGTGAACTCGTCGCCTATCATTCCGAGTGCGGCCTTCTGAACCGGCTCGCCACGATCCAGCCTGTCGCGATAAGCGTCCTGCATTCTTGCGGCATCGGAACGATTGATAAGTTGCATGTCAACCAGCTTGTTGGCATACAACTGTCGAGTCGTGTCCTGGCTACGTATCTGTCCGTACATAACCGGCTGTGTTGCCGCCGGTTCATCCGCCTCGTTGTGGCCGTGGCGACGGTAACAGACGAGATCGATCACGACGTCTTTCTTGAATTTCTGGCGGTACTTTAGCGCGAGACGCGTCACGAAAAGCGCGGCTTCAGGATCATCACCATTGACATGAAAAATTGGTGCCTCGATCATCTTCGCAACGTCGCTGCAATAGTCCGTTGACCGAGCGTCAGACGGCCGGCTGGTCGTAAAACCGATTTGGTTGTTGATCACGATGTGCACAGTGCCGCCGGTACGAAAACCATTCGTCTGCGACATCTGGAAGGTTTCTGTAACGACACCCTGACCAGCAAACGCAGCATCACCGTGCACAAGTACCGGAAGAACCTCTTGCCGTTCCACGTCGCCGCGACGCTGTTGGCGGGCTCGAACCGAGCCTTCAACCACCGGATTGACGATCTCCAGGTGCGACGGGTTGAACGCCAAGGCAATATGGACATTGCCGCCCGGCGTTGTCATGTCAGCCGAATATCCCTTGTGATACTTCACATCGCCTGAACCCTTGAGTTCATCCAGATCGTAGTTACCCTCGAATTCCTCGAACAACTCTTCGGGAGCCTTGCCCAGAATATTGACGAGCACATTAATTCGACCGCGGTGGGCCATCCCAATGACGATTTCACGGACTCCGGAAGCACCGCCCTGTTGAATCAGGTCGTCAATCATCGGGATCAGGCTTTCACTGCCTTCGAGTGAGAATCGCTTCTGCCCTACGTAGCGCGTGTGCAAGTAACGTTCGATTCCCTCGGCAGACGTTAGCTGGTCGAGAATCCAAAGCCGCTCTTGCGTCGTCAGAGTATCGATCGACGCCCCTTTCTCGAAGCGCTTGCGTATCCAGAGCCGCTCTCTCGCACGCGAAACGTGCGCGAATTCAGCGCCAACTTTTCCGCAATAAATTTTTCTGAGTAGTGCGACGATTTCGCGCAACTTCATTCGCTCGTCGCCCGTTCCAGCAAGACCACCCGTATGAAACTCTGAATCCATATCAGCTTCGGTCAAGCCGAGGTAGTCAAGCTTTAGAACGCCCGGTACGCGCCTTTCCATGAGTCCCAGCGGATCGATATCAGCTATCTGATGGCCGCGCAGGCTGTAAACCTGGATCAGGCGGGACACGGCCGCCTGTTTCTCACCTGACACAGCCGCCGAATTCGAACCGGGTGCTCCAATCCGCGTCTTGCGGCGCGTTCCATCGCGGGCGGTTTCAAGCAATTCCTTTCGGATAGGCGAATGGGCGATTTCTGTCTCGCTATCACCCAGCGTCTCAAAATAGTCTCGCCAGGCGGCTGGCACGGTACCTGCGTCCAGCAAATACTGTTCGTAGAGCGCCTCTACAGCACTGGCATTGGCGCCGAACAATGGTGTTGTAGCGTACTGGTCCTTAAGGGAATTACTCATGGGTACACAATTTGGCATGAGCCCGCAGGCTCTGCGCCAACTAATTGAGAACTCGGCTAACGAAACGGGGAGTTAGTTTAGCCTAAGCAACTAGCATAGGGAACGAAATTGCGCCTACAAGACAGCCAGCAGTGAGACGAACTCGTAGCAGATCAAGCAAGCGTAAGAACTGAATATGACCGTAAGGAACAGACCAACACGGACTCGATTCATGAAGCGGGTTTTGGCGAGAAAAACGAGAATCAGAATGCTGGCTCCGGTCATCGTAAATTTGCTTGCCGCAAATGCCATCGTGCTCTGGTCGAGAACCGCCGCCATTATCGGGTTAGCCTCAATCATGCCGTATTGAAGCAGCTGCAGTGTCATGAATGCATCGACACAACTCATGATCATCGTGCCAACCGCGAGGAAAAACAGCCACGGATGGTGCCAGTCGAGGAATAATACTTCGGCGTCCTCTACACGACGCAAATTGAGCCGCCGTGAACGTGCATATCCGAAAATAACCGTTCGCCAGC
Source organism: uncultured Woeseiaceae bacterium (assembly GCA_964439125.1). GTDB lineage: Bacteria > Pseudomonadota > Gammaproteobacteria > Steroidobacterales > Woeseiaceae > UBA1847. The sequence goes on from CAYTNO010000051.1 coordinate 8,810, forward strand.
TGAAGCTGCGACGGTCAATCGCTCTTTTGTCGGCCATCGCTCTACTCAACTCCATTGGCGCCCCACCCTGAGTTTGTTCGACTGTTTTCTATTACGTAGCAATAAACGTACCAGATTCCCATCGTTTTGATTTACAGGGAGTTTCACAGCTCTGCCCCACGACCACCTGCGCAAACTGTATAACATCCCGACATCTGAACGGGCGGGTGAAGCCTGCTAGTATTTGGCGAATTTCCGCTTCTGAGTTCATATCTCAGTTGCAAGGGGCAACGGCATGAAAGGCTATACCGCGACACTGCCAAACGGCGAAGCAATCCTCTATGTCGATCGCAAGCGCTGGCTCTGGATCATGTCGCTGCTATATCCACTGCAGCCCTTTGTTGGAATTGCATTGCACAGTTTCACCGGTAACGAG
>CAYTNO010000052.1:0-9106 GCA_964439125.1 uncultured Woeseiaceae bacterium
AATCAAAACGTGATTCATCGATATGTTAAGTCTGTGGACGCCGCAAGGTCGTCTTACCGAGATTGCGCGCTTCTCACCACCGATACGAGGATCTACGTACCGCCCCGGGCGCCACCAAGTGAGATCATTTGGCTGCGGAGAACTGATTCTTCAGTGAGGCACGCTATGACAACGCCGACAAAACTCGTGGAAAACCTCGATCTTTTTGCAAACGCCACGCAACAGTTCGAGCGGGCTCTGACCTGGATCGATGGCATCAAAGTTGGCATTGTCGAATACCTGATCAATCCGAAACGGACCATTCACGTTCGATTCCCTATCCATATGGATGATGGGTCGATCCGCACGTTTCACGGCTTTCGGGTCCTGCATAATCGCGTACGCGGGCCAGGAAAAGGTGGTCTCCGTTATCACCCGGACGTAACCGAAGGCGAGGTCGCGGCGCTTGCGGCACTCATGACGTGGAAAACAGCGGTTGTAGACATACCGTTCGGCGGCGCCAAGGGCGGTATCGTTTGTAACCCGAAGGAACTGAGCCGCAGCGAGTTGCGACGAATTACGCGCGGATTTGTAGCGGAACTTGGCGACGCGATTGGCCCGTACACCGACATCCCTGCGCCAGATGTTTACACGGATCAGCAAACCATGGCGTGGATCTACGACACCTTCGATCGGATGCATCCGGGACAGAACAACCTCGCCGTTGTCACTGGCAAACCGCTCGAAATCGGCGGTTCGCTCGGGCGCGAGGCAGCGACTGCGCAAGGCAGCTTGTTCGCGACTGAGCGACTGTTGAAGCATGGAGTTATTCCTGGCACACAGACGCTCGAGGGTGTGCGCGTAGCGGTACAGGGATACGGCAATGTGGGCGCCACGGCAGCGCGGCTGTTCCATGATGCCGGCGCTCGCATTGTTGCGGTCAGCGACTCTCGCGGGGGAATAAGTAACGACAACGGACTGGATCCGAATCAGGTGTTGACGCACAAGAACAAGACGACAACTGTCGTCGGATTTGAGGGCGCTACCGAAATCAGTAACGAAGAAGTCTTAGCTTATGATTGCGACATCCTCATTCCCGCCGCACTCGAGTGCCAGATCCGAACTGACAACGCGGACAACATCAAAGCGAAGCTGATTGTTGAAGCTGCCAATGGTCCGGTGACGGCGGCGGCAGATGAGATCTTGCAGCACAAGAATATCCTTGTATCGCCCGATATCGTTGCCAACAGTGGTGGTGTTGTCGTGAGTTACTTTGAGTGGGTTCAGAACCTCGAAAACCAGCAGTGGGATCTCGACAAGGTTGAGCGGCTCCTCAAGAAGCGCATGAACCGCGCCGTTGACAACACAGTCGAGCGCTGGAAAGCCCTGAACGAAACGCCCAAGGCTGGCGCCGATGGCAGTCAATCCGCCGCAACCTTACGTGACGCAGCACTGGTCACGGCGATTGAGAGAATTGCAACCGTTGTACTGCAGCGCGATATCTGGCCTTGAGTTCATCCGCCGGTCTTTGATGCCGCACTAATTGCCGTCTCCGCCCGCGCTGCAATCTCGCGTGTCATGCCACGAAAAATAAATGCATGAAATGGCAGCATTGTGAGCCAGTACAGGATTCCCCAAACGCCGGCGGGATGAAAGTATGCCGTAACGGTTACGGTCCGTTGGCCATTACCGTTATCGTCAATATCAAACTCGAGAACGCCCGCACCCGTCGCCTTCATTTCCATCACCATTGTTAACTGCTTGCCCGGCTGCATGGCGATCACGCGCCACGCATCGACGACATCGCCTACGCGAAGCTCGTCGGGGTGGCGGCGCTTGCGGCGGAAGCTTGGCCCACCAAGGATCCAGTCCAGGCATCTTCGTGGCCACCAGAGCCAGTTGGCGTAAAAGAAATCGCCGTCCTTTCCTACACGGCAAATAACTCGCCACAAGGCTTCTGCACTGGCGCTGCTGTGGGCGCTGTCGCTTGTCTTTTTGGAATAAAAACCGTATTCCGGTCGAAATTCGCGACAGGCGATGGCGCCTTCGACCCAGCGAGCCGGCAGGGCGTGTTTACGGTCAGCTTCGAGTGCCTCGACGGCCGCTTCACGAAAGCCGAGAAGTTTCTGCGGAACGAGATTGGCCAGCCTATCGTCATCGGCGATCACGTCCTGGGAAAGTCCGTCGATCAGGGCTCGTGCGATATTTGTCGGCACCGACGTCACCAGGCGCAGCCAGTATGACGACAAGCGCGGCGTCAGGACACGAACCGGAATGATGCGCGTGCTCTTGCCGACGAGTTCGGCGTACTGCTGCATGATTTCTTTATACGTAAGGTCGTCGACGCCGCCGACATCGTAGATTTCACCGGCGGTCTCCCCGAGCACTGGTGCATCGGCGAGATAATGCAGCAGGTTGCTTAGCGCGATGGGCGTCGAGCGAGAGAACACCCAGCGCGGCGTTATCATGATGGGCAGATGATTTACGAGATCGCGTATCACTTCCCAGGCCGCCGAACCGGGTCCGATAATCATCCCGGCGCGAATCTCTGTTACTGGAACGCTACCCGCGCGGAGAATGTCGCCGGTTTCCTGGCGTGAGCGAAGGTGCGTAGATTTTGGCGACTCCGGAACCAGCCCTCCCAGATATACGATGCGCTTGACGCCTTGCCGCGCAGCCGCGTCCGCGAAATTGCGCGCAGCCCTTGCATCCAGTTCAGGGAAGTTCTTACCTGCGGCCATCGAGTGCACGAGGTAATAGGCGATGTCGACGTCTTCAAGGACGCTGTCCAGGGACTCTGGTTGCAAAGCGTCCGCCTCGGCCAACGCGACGTCCTGCCACTCGCGAGCTTCGATGACTTCAACGTTGCGCGACGTTGCGCGCACCGACAAACCCCGCGATGCGAGGTACGGCGCGAGGTGACTACCGATATAGCCACTTGCACCGAACACGAGCCGGTAGCTCAACGGAACCCCAGGATGCCGAGTGCGGCGCCCATGACAGTAATTGTATTCAGTTGCTTTCGCTCCTGATCAGATACGACTTGTTACAGAATTCCGCTGGTTACAGAGCGGGTGTACAGGCAGGATAGGAGCTTAGTTTAAAATAGTGCTCTGTGCCGGGGTACTCGAATTTATTGGAGTGTGATATGCGATTTTTAACAGCAGCTTTTTTGCTCATGACCGCCGCAACGACGATGGCGGCCGATACAGTTTTGCTCAATCAGGATTTTCGTCGGCTTGCCTCTGACGACGTCGTTAATCTCGCTGACGCTTACTCCGGCAAAGTTGTGCTCGTCGTGAACACAGCATCGAAGTGTGGCAACACGCCCCAGTACGACGGTCTCGAAATGCTCTATGAGGAGTATGCGGAACAAGGTCTCGTCGTCCTCGGCTTTCCGTCGAACGACTTCATGGGCCAGGAGCCCGGCACGGAAGAACAGATCGAAGAGTTCTGCCGCCTGACTTATAAGGTCAAGTTTCCGATGTTTGAAAAGGTAACGGTCAAGGAAGGCGAAGCGCACCCGTTCTTCGACGGCCTGGCTGCTGCTGCCGGAACCTACCCGACCTGGAACTTCCACAAGTATCTGATTGGCCGGGACGGCAAGCTAATTACAGAATTCAGCCCCCGAACCAAGCCTTACAATGACAAGGTCATCGCGGAGATAGAGTCGGCACTAACAATGTAACGTAGCGCTGCAGCGTTGCGACTCACTCTCCGATTCGACTCCTTTCGTTTTTCTTCGCCTTCTTCGCGGCCTTTTTCTCTTTTGGAGTCATGGCCGGCTCCTTTTTGTTCTCTTTGTTGCTCTTTCTTTCTTTACTCATGGCATTTGCCTCTGCTTTGAATTGGCCTGGCGCACGTATTTTGAAACGCCATAATCCATACATCAGCTATAGTATGCCAGCAATAGGCTAATAGACACCGTGCCACAGCGCGATTAAGCTGCTGTTTCGCCTACGATAACAACCGGTCTCGACGTCATCATGAATTACAGTAAATATTCTCTGCTGCGCTTTTTGCAGCCGCTCGTTCTCGGCATAGCCACTTTGACACTGGCCGGGTGTGCCAGCATGGGACCGGATTACGAAACACCGACTGTAACGGTCAGCTCCTTCCGAGCCCTGCCCTCGGAGGGTGCGCTACCGGCCTTTGAAATAGGGCTGCGCGTGATCAATCCAAACCGCGAAGCGCTGGAGCTGCAGGGAGTTTCCTACACCGTTAGTCTCGCGGGTCACGAAATAATCAAGGGTGTTGCCAACGACCTGCCTGTCGTCGATGGCTATGGCGAAGGGGAATTTATGCTAACCGCCTCGGCAAACCTGTTTGCCGGCATTCGGCTAATCACTGATTTGATGCGCAACGACGCGGGCAGCCTTGAGTACGAGTTTGAAGCCAAGCTCGATACCGGCGGCTTCTGGCGGGCGATTCGTGTCAGGGAATCCGGCGAAATATCCCTGCGGGCTCCTGCCACCGACATGTGAGTTTCCGCAACGTTGTCAGTGTGCCCCGCGCCAATTGCTCCACCATTCACGAAACTTCTTCCATTCAGCCTCAAGAAAATCTTGTTGCGAAGAACTAAGCGCGTCACTCTTGTTGATGTGGTGCGCGTATTCGGGGTTACCTTCGAGCACCATCAGCCGCTTGTAGTACAAAACGAGATCCGGCCCCTCATCAAATCTGGATAGCTGCAGAAGAGCCTCGTCGAGTTCATTGGCCAGCTGCAATGCGTTTTCATCGCCGTCGGCAGCGAGTTCGCACAGCTCAACAAGACGCAGCACTTCTCTGGGTAATGCATTGCCGACACCCGTGATAGCACCTTTTGCGCCGCAGCGGACATAGCCATGAACCACTTGCGTATCGACGCCTACCATTAGCGTCAGATCCGGGCTCTTTCCCGTAATATTTTCTGCCGCGTAACTTAGGCTCGCAGCACCGCCGAACTCCTTGAAGCCGACAAGATTTTTGTGCTTGCCGTGCAGATCGAAGAACAGCTCGGCCTTGGTTTCAAAACCGTAATAAGGGCTGTTGTAGATAACAGCAGGCAGGTCACCGGCGGCTTCAAGAATCGCGAGAAAGTGTTCGCGTTGCGCCGCCGTGGATGTGCCGCGAGAAAGTACCCGTGGTATCACCATCAGTCCGGCCGCCCCACTGCCTCTTGCGTGTTCAACCAGTTGCACGGCGCGGGCGGTATTCTGCGCGCCGGTACCGACGACAACCGGCACCCCGGCCGCAACCAGCGCCGCAACACCTTCTTCACGCTGTGCTTCGCTCAGCAGAGGCCAGTCGCCCATCGACCCGCAATAGACGACCGCCCGCATGCCAATATCAATTAGCTCCCGGCCCTTCGCCGCCAGGCCATCGAAGTCCGGCACTCCGGAGGCGCTGCAAGGTGTCATTAGCGCCGGAATACATCCGCAGAAGACGGCTTGATCGGCAGGCATGACTACTCCCCCGGTTCCGCCTGCAGCGGCAGGTTTTCGTGGAGAAATTTTGTCATCAGGGTGAAGAGATGCCGCTTCGTGTTTTCCTTTTCGTTAATCGAATGGCTGCGGTCGGGATACATCATGAAACTAAAGGTCTTGTTGAGGCCGATAAGCTTGTCGACCAGCTGTTCAGCACTTTGATAGTGAACGTTATCGTCGGCAGTCCCATGGATCATCAACAAATTGCCTTCTAAACCCGCAGCGTGCGTGATTGGAGAGCCTTGTACATAGCCCTCGGCATTGCCATCGGGCAAGCCCATGTAGCGCTCCTGATAAATAGTGTCGTAAAGCCGCTGATCACTGACGAAGGCGATCGCGATTCCGGTGCGATAGATGTCGGGATAACGAAACATTGCATTCAGGGTCATCTGGCCGCCGCCACTCCAGCCCCAACTGCCGACGCGTTTTGGATCCAGATACGGTCGATTCGCCAGCAGCGCCTGCACAGCTTTGGCCTGGTCGGCGGATGCCTGAATCCCGATCTGGCCGTAAATGGATTTCCTCCATGCGCGCCCTTTTGGTGCTGGCGTACCACGATTATCAACACTCGCGACAATGTAGCCCTGTTGCGTCAGCATCGTGTGCCAGAGATGGCGATCCCCGCGCCCCATGCGCCATTGCTGGACCACCGTCTGGCTGGCAGGCTCTCCATATACGAACATTAACAAAGGGTATTTTTTGCCCGGATCGAAACCAGGTGGCTTCATCATCCAGGCATCCATCGTTACGCCGTTACCAATATCGATCTCAAAAAACTCAGTCTCTCCACGAGGCGTCGACTGCAAGAGACGTTCAACCTTTTCGTTATCTACAACAATCCGCTGCGAAGCATGACTTGGCAGCGAAACGATATCGACAACCGGCGGTTTGCTCAGTGTCGAAAACGTATGAAAAGCCCACTCCGAATTGGTTGCAACATCGTACTCATGAAAACCGGACTCGCTGTCTGGTGTCAGGCGCTCGACTTTGGGCTCACCCGCTAGTGGTGACCTGAACAGATAGCGCGCGGCGCTATCGTCGGGCGACGCGGTGTAGTACACCCAACCGTTGGCAGTATCAATGTGATCGACCTTGATGATGTCGAAATCGCCCGGCGTTACAAGCCGCACATCTTTGCCGTCGCGAGAAATTCTGTACAAATGCCGCCAGCCGTCGCGCTCACTGAGCCAGGTGAAAAACCTGCCGTCCTCGAGCCATTTCAGATCCTCGTTTGCGTCGACCCAGGCATCGTCACTGTCCGTGAAAATGTGCTGCACAGAACCATCCGCAGCACTCGCGAGATACACTTCGTTCCTGTTCTGCAGTCGGTTAACGTACTGAATGATGACTTGCTCGGAACTGTCCGCCCAGTCCATTTGCGGCACGTAGTTTTGCCGTGGATCGCCTTGCAGGCTGACCCATACGGTTTCAGCTGTCTCAATATCGACCACACCAACTCGAGTTGCCGAGTTGGTCGTACCCACCTTCGGGTATTGCAACGGAATCGGCTTCGAATAGACGTTGTCGGTGTTCTTCATCATGTAGAAGGTGCCAACACCCTCGGTGTCGAATTGCCAATAGCACAAACGCGTCGAGTCGGGGCTCCACTTGAAACCATCGCGAAGCGAAAATTCTTCTTCGTTAACCCAATCGCCCGTGCCATTGACGATGAGGTCAGAGCCGTCGCTTGTAAGTTGCTTCCTGGATCGACCGTCTATGCTTTCTACGTAGATGTTGTTCAAATACATGTAAGCGATGAACTCGCTGTTTGGCGAGAATTTCGCGTACATGAGCGACGAAGCTGGCGCATCAGCTCCAACCTGTCGCAATGTCGAGTCGGCCAGGTTCAATAACCAGTAGTCGCCAAACGATTCCAGGCGGCGAAACTTCACTGTGTTCGTGCTTATCAATACAAACCGGCCATCTTCGGACCAGCTGTAGTTCTTGATCTCAAGCGGCTTCTCAGTGCCTTCCGGAATCAGTTGTTTTGCGCCAACCAGGATCGACTCTGCACCAGTTGCCGAATCGTGGCGCACGATGTCAAAGCCATCAGCAACCGATTCGGATGCTTCGACTGTCGTGTAGCTTTCACCACCTCGTAACCATTTGCTCGGCACTTTCGTGCTTAGCTCAAATTCCTTATCGTGAAAAATTCGATCGATACTGAGAAGCGAATCTGTTTCTGCGGCGCCCGCAGGGTTAGCGCAAATCATCAAAAGGCAGAAAAAGGTCACTGGCGTTGTGTGTGCATTCATGTCGTGTACTCCGCTACGGCCTTGCCAAGTGCTTCCATGCTTAGCGCAACCCCGAGTCCGGGCTCGTCCGACGCAACCATATGTCCGGAAACTCGCTGCGGCGCGCCGCTTGCGTTTTGCACGCTGACGTAACTATTAAAATCCGTCGCTGAGAAGCGCATGGATTCTGGCGTCGAATGCGCGAGATGAGCAATTGCCGCAGTGATGATGTCGCCACCCCAGCTGTCTTCAATCGTCATCGGGATATTTAGCGACACACACAGGTCGCGAATCTGACGCGCCTTGGTCAGTCCGCCAACCTTCGAGATTTTCAAATTGATTACGTCCATCGCACCATCCTGGTGCCCGCGCAGCAGCGCGGCAATGCCATCAATATTCTCATCCAGAATGAACGGCAAGTTGGTGCGCTTGCGGATGCTCAGGCAATGCTCATAAGAGCGGCATGGTTGCTCTATATAGACGTCGCGGTCGCGAACGGCATTTACGACTCGCGCCGCGTCATCGACACGCCATCCCGTATTCGCGTCAGCGACCAGAACCTCGCCTTCGGTCAGTATGTTTGCCGCGGCATGGATACGATCAATATCCTCGCCTGGCCGGCCACCGACCTTCAGTTGGAATTTTGTGTAGCCATCCGCACGATGAGCGGCGACATTTTCGGCCATTTCATCGGCGGGTCGCTGACTGATCGCCCGATACAACGCGACGCTGTCGCCGAACTTGCCGCCCATCAGATCGCAAACCGATTTTCCGGTGGCTTTGCCCAGCAGGTCCCAACAGGCCATGTCGATGGCGGACTTGACGTAGGGGTGGCCGAGCAAAGCCCGGTCCATCAACTGATTGATCGGCCCGATCGCGGTCGGATCCTGCCCTATCAACGTTGTGGCGAGCTCGCCGATTCCCGCTCGTGCACCTGGACCGAACGCTGGCAAATAGAACGGGCCGAGCGGGCACACTTCGCCAATTCCTGAATTGCCATCATCAGTGAGCAGTTCTACGACTGTACTGTCGAAGACCTCGACGAACTTTCCTTCCGACCAGGAGTAGCGGCCTTCAACCAGCGGCAAGTCAACCTGATAAACACGAATCGCAGAAATTTTCACATTTCCTCCCAAAACTTTACAGCAGGTTCTTGTGGAACCGGCCGTCTTTCATGATCGCGAGAAGATGCTCGCCGTGACCTGCCAGCAAAGAAATATCTTTGAGCGGGTTGCCGTCAACAACCAGTATGTCGGCAATCGCACCCGGTGCAATCACGCCCAACTGGCCTTCCCGCCGCAATACTTCGGCGCCGATGCGCGTCGCCGACGCGATAATCTCGTGGGTCGGCAAAACTTCGGCGCGTAACAAGAATTCCCGGGTGTGCAATTCCTGATCGCCGATGATGTCTGTACCGAAACCCATCTT
>CAYTNO010000053.1:0-9097 GCA_964439125.1 uncultured Woeseiaceae bacterium
GAACGCTTGACGATATCTTTGGCATTCAGGACGAGATCGCTGAAAAAGTTGGCACGTCATTGTCTACATCGCTGCTCGGCGCACCGAGTACCGAGATGTTTGCTGGCGTCACAACCACTAATTCCGATGCGTACGATCTCTACCTGCAGGCATTGAAAGAGCGGGCGACTTTTTCTTACAGCGGTCTGCAAGCGGCTGAGCGCCTGCTCAAAGGTGCCCTGACGATCGATCCGGACTTCATGGATGCCAAGAGCGAGCTGGCGGTCAACTACATCCACCAGGTCGAGACCGGGCTGATGGATGAACAGTCGACGTACCCCGAGATTATGGCTATCGTTGATCAGGTGCTTGCGGTTCGGCCAGATGATGTGGTGGCGCAGGCTGTGCGGATTTTCGCTGATGCCATGATTCAGGCATATGCCGGTGATTTGACCGCACTCACCGAAATCGAGGGAGGCCTTGAGGAGATCGTCGCCAGTGCTCCGGGTGTGCTGTATCCGCGCGTGCTGCTCGTTCGGGCATACAAGAACGCGAACAAGAATGACGAGGCGTTAGTGGTCTTGGAAGATGCACTGGAACGTGACCCATTCAATTCGACGATACACTACGAGCTCGGTACCTTGTACATGAACCGCCGAGATTGGGACAAAGCTCAGGCCTCACTTGAGAAGTCTCTTGAGATCGAACCTACGCAACCGAACGCTTACATTAGCCTGGCCGGTATTGCGCGGCATAAAGGGGACGCGGTCAGCTACGTGCAATATTCGCTAAAGGCAATTGAGGTTGATCCTTCAGACCATGAACTGCACGGGTTTCTGGCTGGTTTTCTTTATCAGCTGGGTCTGGTCGAAGAGGGTGACGACTTCCGTAATCGCGTTATGGCGATTGCACCGACCAGCGAGGTTGCCTACCAGATCAACTTGCTGCGGGCAATCAGCCTCGGTGATACCGATGCGAGCGTTGCTGCCGCGCGACAGGCGGTTGTGGATGATATCGAAGACCGTCGCTCTGCTTTCGGTGGGGCTGTGCAGCACCTGCTCAGGGCCGCAGCCAGATCCGGAACCTATGAACAGGAAGCAGCTTTCCTGGAGGAACACGCGCCGGGTATTCTCGATGCATATGAGGAATCGCTGCCGCCGAAATACAAGAACGCTCAATTCGCCGCGCTCGAGGCATGGTACGTGACCCAGCCAAGGGATGAATTTCTGAATCGCCTGGATACCCTGTTGGAGTTTGCGGCTGCGAATGGCTTCGATCAGAAGAAGGCTCATTCGGCCAATATGGGCATCCTCGCTATGCGAGGCGAAGTGCAGGAGGCGATAAAAGTCGGGCTGAGTGAGGTGTTTGTGAGGTCGGTTGCCGAGAGACTGAATTGGCGGGAAACCTATTCTCAGCCGTTTTTGGCAGAGGTCGTTGCAGATCCTCAGGTTCAGGCAGCTCTGAAGCGCTGGGAAGAGGAAGAGGAAGCGATGCGTGGGCGGGTGCAAACGTACCTGGCCGATATTCACGCATCGACCTAGAGTCAGCCCCATAAAAAAAGCCCCGCACCTTGCGATGCGGGGCAGGCGGGGGTTCTGGGACTAGGGCTCCAGAAGATAGATACCGAGTTTGTAGGCGTGGAAAACATTGCTGTCGACGTCGTACTTGCCGTAAGCATGCATCGATCGTGCTGTCGTCGCACCGTCTCCAAGGCTGTTGATCAGATCACCCACAAAGTCGTTCCAGTCTGAGTAAAGACGCAGGCTGTCTTGCGATTTGATCGAGAACAACATGCGGCCCGTTTCCCGCGGGACGATCGCAGTGTCGGAATCCAGCGATGTCAGGTCAATGAGGACCGGGCCCTGCTTGATATAGTGACGCTGGTCGATGTCGCCATTCTGGTTGTTCAATAGCAGGCCACCCGTGCCCATGCTGCTGAACGGCTCAAGCGTACCTTCGCTGCCCCAGCCAACACCCAGTGCGCTGCGAACGTCGGTGTAGTCGATGACGCTACGCCCCGTGAAATCAGGCGGTGCCATGCCGAACGCAGTCGGGAAACCCCAGGCGACGATCGGTTGGCCGGTAGAGAAGTCCGCCAAGGTCAGATTGTCGGTGCGCATCTCGTAATTTTCCGGATCAGCATCGAGATCTTCGGATGGACCTGTTCCGGCGAAGTCGAAGATTGCAACGCGACGACGATCGATCGAGTGCAATGTGATGTCCGTCTGACCTGGCAATACCGTATTGACGATGCCGGACAGATGGGTAACGTGCATGCGCACGGCACCTTCGGTGGCATCAAACAGAATCTGTGGCGCCAGGGCGTCGGTCGTCGGCGTCGGCTGGTTGCCACGAATCGTTACGCGCTGACCAATTGACAGTGCGTCGATGGTCAGGCTCGAAAGCCGGTAGCCGTCCTTGAATACCCGGGTATTCGGTCCGACTTCAACAACGACATCGTCGTGGAAATGCACGCGGCGATCGACGCTGACAGCATGCGGGATAATCGTTGCGCCGCGTATTGTCAGGAAGTCGCCGTCACGTTTGATGATGTTGCCGACTATGGCATCCCGGTCGTGACCCGGTACGCTCGATCCTGCGAGTACGAGATCAGCGGTAAACGTACGATCCGTAACCGTCAAGGTGCCTTTTGCGATAGTCGGCGTGCCCTGACCCGCGGTACTCAGTGCCCGCAAACCATCCATACCAGCGAACATTTCATCGTTGACTTCAAACTCAGTCGTGTCGGTCACGTTGACAGTAAATCGGCCGAAGTCACCGACGCGATCGTGGAACGGTCGGACGGCGATGGAGTAACTCATGTCGGCTTCATTAACCTCGATCAATGGGCCGCGAACACGAATGTCCTTTTCGTCAACCGGGTGAACCTCGGCGACGATAAATTGCTCGGCAACGGCGGTAGCCGGAATCGGTGCAATGTCGACCACGTGCGATGCTTCAAGATCGAAGTCCAGTTGCAGGAAATGTGCGCGCCGCTTTGTCACCGTGAGTTGGTCGCGATCGGATAAGACGATCTTAAGGTCGGTTTGTCCGAGTGGCGTACCTGCCCTGTCGGTTACGACGGCTGCCTTGGCGACTTCCGATTCCTCAACGTAAATTTCAGCATCGGTGTAGTCGAGGCGAATGGTCCCAGCCACATAGACAGCAGGCGGTACGGCCGCGGCCGTCACCAGTTCAGAAACATCAACATAGTCCGTAAAGTCGATGCGTGTTTTGCGAGGCATCACCTCAACGACTCGGCCGTTTGCCGTTTCCAGCGTCAGTGAAAGAACATCGACGGTGTAATTGAGAAAATCACCATCGGCGTCCGTGAACCCGACCAGAACAGTACCGCATTCGTCAAACGTCGCAGAATTGGCTGGGTCGCACGAGGCGACAGGGTCTGGGCCGGATGCCGTAGTATTGGTACCACCACCGCAGGCTGTAAGTGTCAGGGCTGCCAGCAGTGCCGCTGCGCGCCCAATCGTTGTGAGTTTCATGCGTCTCTCCTTAGTTTGCATATGTCCGTTGCTTAGTTGAACAACGCCGGTGAAGGAAAATGGTTGACGCCGCAGATGCGATCGCAGGTTTTTGTTAAGCCCAGAGTTACCAGAATGTAAAAAAAACAGCGACTTAGCTTGTATTCCTCTCTCAACATGTCACAATTCTTTCCGGTCTATTTGAAGGATTGCGCACGGGTTACCAGCATTTGACAAATCCACCAGACAGCAGTGGGACCGCCAGTGTTCGTCACCGCAGACCGCGGGCCGGTACGCGCACACGTGGCGCTGCCGATGCGCTACAGACCAAGATCGCCATCGGCGTTCTGAATCTCGACGCCAGCAACTACCAGGAACAATTACAGGCCAATATCGGTGAATTGCCCGATGCGGCTGGTTGTGACGCTGCATTTGTCGCTTTGCTGAGCGACGATGGCGTGAGCCTTGAAACTGTAATTTCGGAAAGTAGCGGCTTCGCCCAATGTAAGGCCGAGGTTCTGAGCGGTGAGGCGCTGGAGTCCTGGCCCTGGTTGAGCGAGCGCCTCGGTCACCTCAAAGTTATCGAGGTAGCCGATACGCTCAAAGGCCCCAGATCATCCAAAATAGAACTCGAACGCCTGGCCGACTTGCACATCGGTTCAGTGCTTATGATCGGGTTCTCGGTCAATGGCGAGATCGCCGGGTTTTTAGCGCTGGCGAATGAACGTCCGGTCGAATCGTGGGATGCGAATCTGCATCTGCTACTCAAGTTGGTTGGCGCCTCACTGGCGTGCGGTCTCGAACGTATTCGTGACCGGGGCTTGCTCGATGAAATGAATCAACGCAATGAACTCGTTGCGGCAACCGCCAACGATGGTATCTGGGATTTTGACGGCGAGTCGAAACGCATTAATCTGTCACGGCGTTGGAGAGCCATGCTCGGTTACAGCATCGACGAGGAGGACGTGCTGCTTGACTGGTATCACCTCGTGCATCCAACGGACATGGCGCGCGTACAAACGAGAATGCGCGAGCATCTCGAGGGCAAGTCGCAATTCTTCGAATCCGTTCATCGCATGAAACACCAGAATGGTGATTGGCGCTGGATGAGCAGTCGTGCCAAGGCAATTCTGGATGAAAATGGCCGCTTGATCAGGTTGCTGGGTGTCGAAGTCGATATCACTGAGCGAAAACTTTATGAGGAGGCACTTTTCCGTGAGAAGGAGAGTGCCCAGATAACTCTGCAGTCTATTGGTGATGGAGTTATTACCACCGATTCGAGGTGTCACGTTGAGTACATTAATCCTGTCGCAGAAGATTTGACGGGGTGGAAGGTTGACGACGCAAGCGGCCGGCCTATCGACGAGATTTTCCGTGGCTTTCACGAAGAAACCTGCGAGCCGCTCGAAAACCCGCTGTCAGTTTCGATACGTCGCGACCGTGCTATCAAATCGGTAAGACCGACCTTATTGATTCGTCGCGATGGCAACGAACTGTATATCGAGAGCACGGCATCACCGATTCGCGATGGTAAAGCCAATGTTACGGGCGGTGTTCTTGTTTTCCATGATGTTAGTGAGTCGCGCGAACTTAACCGTCGCCTGAGTTATCACGCGAGCCATGACATTCTTACCGGGCTGGTTAACCGCCGTGAGTTTGAGAACCGTCTTGAGCGCGCATTGAAGAGTGCCAAAGCCCGAGAAACGTCCTATGCGCTTTGTTATCTCGACCTGGATCAGTTCAAGATTGTCAACGATTCCTGCGGTCACAGTGCAGGTGATGCATTACTCGGCCAACTTGGCGCTTTGCTTAAATCGAAGATTCGCTGGCGGGACACGCTCGCGCGTCTTGGTGGTGATGAATTCGGTGTGCTGCTCGAAAGTTGTTCGCTTGACGAGGCGATGCAGGCAGCCGAGTCGCTGCGAGTAGCAATTGGTGAATACAAGTTCATGTGGGACGACCGCAGCTTCCGCCTTGGTGTCAGCATCGGTGTCGTGCCGATCGTCGCCGAGAATGAGGATGTCGCGTCGTTGGTCAGCGCCGCCGACAGTGCTTGCCAGGCCGCCAAAGAAGCCGGCCGTAACCGTATTCACAGCTTTCAGGAAAATGACATTGACCTTATGCGTCGACGTCGCGAGATGCAGTGGGCGGCGCGAATCAATAACGCCCTGGAAGAGAATCGCTTCGAATTATTCCGCCAGACCATTCAGCCCTTACAGGCTGAAGAAGAGGGCGCACACTATGAGATTCTGCTGCGCATGCGCGATGAGACGGGCGGCATTATCTCGCCAGGCTTGTTTATTGAGGCAGCCGAGCGTTACGGCATTACGCCCAACATCGATCGCTGGGTGATACGCAGTGCATTCCGCTGGCTCGTGTCCGAGGCGGATGAGCGTGAGAGGCTCGCATTGTGCTCAATTAATCTGTCCGGCCAGAGTTTTGGTGACGAGAAGTTCTTGCCGTTTGTTGTTGAGCAGTTTCAGATGAGCGGTATCGACGCGACGAAAATTTGTTTCGAAATTACGGAGACAGCTGCAATCGCAAGTTATTCGCAAGCGAATCGGTTTATTAATGCTTTGAAAGAACTGGGCTGTAAGTTTGCGCTCGATGATTTCGGAACCGGGTTGTCTTCGTTCGGATATCTCAAACACTTCCCGGTCGACTTTCTCAAGATCGATGGCAGTTTCGTAAAAGAAATTTTGCACGACCCTATCGATCGCGAGATGGTTCGATCGATCAACGAGATTGGCCACCTTACCGGCAAGCAGACAATTGCGGAGTTTGCCGAGAACGAAGAGATCATCACGATGCTTCGCGGCATGGGCGTTGACTATGCCCAGGGGTATGGGGTTTCGGAGCCCAAGCGCGTTACACGCGCAGTTGCCTGATATCCTGGATGTAGAAAAGCCCCCGCCAGCGACGCCGGCGAGGGCTTGTTCAGTTTTGGTCTGTTACAGGAAAAACCCGCCGTGACCGTAGCCGACCATGCTCATGATCATCGGAATTGAGAGAAATGTATTGGTGCGAGATGCCAGAAACGCCACGTTTTTGGCTTTGGCAATTTCCTCCGCACTTGCTTCGACCATGCCCAGCACCTTCTTCTGGTTCGGCCAGATCAAAACCCAGACGTTGAAAAGCATAATCGTACCGAACCAGGCGCCGACGCCGATAATCAGATCCTGTGTGCCCCCGCCGTCGAGCGTGCCGAGAGTAAATGTATGCAGGAATCGACCCAGGTGACCGAGATAGGCAGCACCGGACAACCAGGTTAACAATGCACTCCAACGGAACCACCAGAGTGCGCGTGGTGCGACGTACTTGGTAATGCCTGCGCCGCCCGGGCCACCGTCATCTGCCAGGGCATCGCCCAAGGCGGGAACCTGTACGAAATTGAAATAGTAGAGCAACCCTATCCAGGTGATTCCGGCAAGAACGTGAACCCAGACAATGAGGCTTGCTGCGTTCAGGTGGATTCCGGATGTTGCAGCCGCAATGATTACTGCAAGGACTGTTCCGCCGATAATTGTGCCGCCGACGCTTCTTAAAGGATTCATTCTTTTTTCTCCCTGATGGATGTTGTAATTATTGCTGCCTATTTTAGACCAATTCTAGGTACAATCGCGAAATTGAACAGAGGGTTCCGATGCGTTACCTGATTTTACTGGCAATGATATTCGCACTATCGGGCTGTACGGCGCTGCTGGTGGGCGGTTCGGCGACGACTGGCTATCAGACAGGAAAGAACGAAAGAGGGCCCGAGGTCATTGCATCGGATACTGCAATTACGACCAGGATCAAGAGCAAATATGCTGCGGACTCGGTTGTCAGCGGTTTTGGCATTGGCGTGCGAACCTATGAAGGTGAGGTCACGTTGTCGGGTACTGTCAGCAGTGATGTGGCAAGAGACGTAGCAGTAACGCTCGCCAAAGATACCGGCGGTGTGACATCGGTCGCAAACCATATAGCGGTTAAGAAATAGAGGGTTATGGACGTGGATATTAATTCCAAAATTGAAGAGCAACTTGGTTCGCACGATATTCTTCTTTACATGAAGGGTACGCCGGACTTTCCGCAATGCGGGTTTTCAGGCCAGACAGTCGCAGCGCTAAAAGCGGTGGGCAAGCCATTCGCATTCGTCAATATTTTTGAGGACGAAGAAATTCGCCAGGGTCTCAAGACTTACTCAAACTGGCCGACGTTTCCGCAGCTTTACGTTAAAGGTGAGCTAGTTGGTGGCAGTGACATCGTGGTAGAGATGTATCATTCCGGCGAACTAAAAGAGCTTCTTGACAACACAGACGACTAAAAGCCGCACCCACACATTCTAATATTCAGTCGCGAACGGTTGTCTGGTATACCGGCTGAAATCGATTCACAACCTCGCAAAATACATCGGCTGTTATTTCAGCGTCGTATGCTGCTGAATGTGCTGATTCCTCGTCCCAGGCGAAACCCGCAGCACTAACGGCGCGTGCCAGTACGGTTTGGCCAAATGCGACGCCGCAAAGAGTAGCGGTATCAAAGCAGCTGAATGTATGGAACGGGTTTCGTTTTATTGCCGTTCGCTCAATCGCCTCGTTAACAAATCCCAAATCGAATGCCGCATTGTGGCCGACCAGCACAGCGCGTTGGCACTGGTTTCGGCGAACCTCACTACGCACTGCGCGAAATACGCGTTGCAGCGCGTCGCGCTCATCAATAGCCGGGCGCAGAGGATGATCCGGATCGATACCGTTGACGGCGAGTGAGGCCGGTTCCATGTTCGCGCCTTCAAACGGCTTGACGTGATAGCGAATGGTCTCACCACGCGTCAACAATCCACCGTCATTGAAGTCGACGAAAACCGCGGCGATTTCCAGGAGGGCATCTGTTTTCGAATTGAAACCACCTGTTTCTACGTCGACGACAACAGGGAGGAAGCCGCGGAAACGGTTTGCCATTGATGGCAGATCGCTCACCTAGTTTTCTGCCTTCAATAGCTTCTCATCGAGAATGAGACTGATCGTGAAACGCACACCGAAACCTGTTACCTCTGTGGGGACATGGGCGAGACCACCTTTGTGATTGCTGGCAGCGAGGTCAACGTGCACCCAGGGTGTGTCGTTCTCAACGAACTCGGCCAGAAAACTCCCGGCAAGAATATGGTCGCCTGATCCTTTTGCAGAACACTGCTGAATGTCGGCGGTGTCACTGTCGAGGTCTTCAAGGAACTCCTTGCCGATCGGGAAAGGCCAAACTCGTTCACCACAGGCGCGGCCTGTGCGCTTGAGCCGGGGGTGCCAGTCGGAGCGATTCGTGAAAACACCGCTGTAGCGGGTCGTGATGGCGTTTATGACTGCGCCTGTCAGTGTCGCGTAGTCGATCATGAGCTTGGGCTTGTCACGACTGGCAAACGTCAGTGTATCCGCGAGCACCATGCGCCCTTCGGCATCGGTATGGATGGTCTGAATAGTCTTGCCGTTTGCGGCGGTGATAACGTCCTGCGACTTGTACGCGTTCGGGCCCGTACGGTTTTCGGTGATAGCAAGCCAGGCGTCGACTGCCAGTGGAAGTTTTAACTCCGAAATAGCCAATAGTGTCCCTACGGCCACAGCGCTGCCTTGCTCTCGCGGTATCCGTAGAACCGGCCGTCCGTATTG
>CAYTNO010000054.1:0-9092 GCA_964439125.1 uncultured Woeseiaceae bacterium
ATGGCCGAGCACAACATCCGCATGTACTCCGAACATCTGAGCTCTTGTGGCGACGATGGCCAGTTGTACGACCTGATGCCAATTCCATTTACAGATGACGCGGTCAAGTACGTCGCAGGTCGCGTCCGCCGGGTTCAGGACATTCTCGAGCAACGCATTGCCCTCGAAAACGTCTCTTACTATGCGCCCACAGACACCTCAATGAGCGAAGCTGATTTCACACTGGCCGTTCTTGAAGAGGCCGATTGCGACCTGATGCTGGATATCAACAATATTGTCGTTAACAGCATCAATCACAAGTATGACGCACATGAGTTCATGCTAAGAATGCCGGCCGACCGGATTCGTTACTTTCATCTGGCCGGTCACTATGTCGAAGCCGAAGACCTCCGTATCGACACGCACGGCTCCGCCGTTGACCAGCAATCCTGGCAGTTGCTTGGTGATGCCTATGCGCACTTCGGCGCCGTACCGACTCTGCTGGAGCGTGACTTCAACTTCCCTCCAATATCCGAACTGCTCGACGAGGTTCGCCAGATTCGAAATCTGCAAGCTGAATACGACGCGAAGGAAGTCAACCATGGCTGATCTCCCGGACTTTCAGAAAAAGCAGTTCGCGTTTGCCGCACACATCCGTGACCCGGATCATGTGGCCGCACCGGCGGACGTAGAAGATCGTCGCATGGCGATTTATCGCGAATTGTTTTTCAACAATATCCGCAATCTGCTCTCCAACATGTTTCCTGTGCTCAAGAAATTGCACACAACAGACAAGTGGGAGGGCATGATCCGGCAATTCATGCAGAAGCATCGTGCAGAGACGCCCTACTTTTTGCAGTTACCACAGGAATTTCTCGACTTCCTACAGAACGAGTACGAACTCCAGGACAACGATTTTCCGTTTCTTATGGAGTTGGCTCACTACGAGTACATCGAACTTGCACTGTCCATTTCAGAGGACAGCAACGATTTGACCGGTGTCGATCCGGCAGGTGATTTACTCGCCAACGTACCCGTCAAGTCCATGCTGGCCTGGGCATATTCGTACCATTACCCTGTGCACCGCATATCTCCCGATAACCTGCCAACTGAGCCGTCAGAGCAGCCCGTCTACCTCGCTGTGTATCGTCGCGAGAACGACAAGGTGAACTTTCTCGAACTCAACCCGATCACGGCACGCCTGCTTGAGGCGATAGAAAAAAACGGCGAGGGAAAATCCGGAGCGGGTCTGCTGCGCGACCTGGCCGTTGAAATTAGCTACCCCGACGTTGATGCGTTGATCCAGCACGGCGCCGCAGCTCTCGAAGAGATGAAACAACTTGAAATACTGACCGGCACACGATCGCCGGCACAAGGAGTAACGCAATGAACAAGCTGCACCGATACTGGAAACGCATCGTTGATGTTCTGGATCCGACCGGTGACTGGTTGGCGCTTCTACCGATTCGACTGCTATTGGCATACGAATACGGCAAGGCGGGGCTGATGAAATTCAACGGCAACAACTGGTTTGGTAACGTGCAGGATAACTTCCCTTTTCCATTCAACATTGTCCCGGTTGAAATCAGCTGGTTCCTCGCTACCTGGTCCGAAATACTCGGTGCGGCCGGTTTGGTACTTGGGCTCTTTACGCGATTCTGGGCATTCAGCCTCATCATTCTCACAATCGTCGCTATCAGCGGCGTGCACTGGCCAGACGATTGGTCAAGTCTTGCTGAACTGTGGAAAGGTTACGCGGTATCGGACAAGGGTTTCGGCAACTACCGTATCCCGCTGTTGTTTATCGCCATGCTAGTACCGCTGATGTTCAAAGGCGCCGGCAAGCTCAGCGTCGATCATTGGCTGAGCAAGCACTACAAATCTGGCCGAGCAAGCACTACAAATTAAAGGCGAGTTCGCATCACGGAGACACTGCTGCTGGGGCGCGAACATCTGCCTCCATGCTTGTGGGGGCTTTCAGCGAATTGGTAATGAGGCAACTGTGTTCAGCTTTGTCGAGCAAGCGTAGTGCCCGATCCTCTTTGGCCACATCCGGAATCTCAAGCGTTACTTTGAGTTTGAATTCGGTGAACTGAGTTACTTTGTCTATACGTTCGAGAGTTCCAACAGCATCACAGCTGAGGGACGTCCACTCGAACTTCGACGCGCGCGCAATGGCTTGAAACGACAGTATCAGGCAATCCGCCACAGAAGCTACCAACAGGGTTTCAGGAGACCACAAGTCGCCAGGACCACCGAATTCGGCGGGACCCGCTGATTCGAGATTTTCCAGGCCCGGGCTTGCAAGTTCGACGTTGCTTTCTGAACGCTACGACGCCGCTACAACATAGTGATGGGGGTAGTCTTGCATGGTCGTTACTCCTTTAACTGCTTGTTAACGCTTCTTCGGCATGTATAAATCGGTCAGCGTGCCTTCGTAGGCTTCGGCTGCAAATGCGACCGTCTCAGACAGTGTCGGGTGTGGATGAACCGTTAGCCCGATGTCCGCAGCATCGGCACCCATTTCGATCGCGAGACCGATTTCAGCAATGAGATCACCGGCATTCGGCCCAACAATAGCCCCACCCAGGACGCGGCTCGTCTCTTTGTCCCACAACAGCTTCGTAAACCCTTCCGACCGACCAATCGCCAGAGCGCGACCACTCGCAGCCCAGGGTATTTTGCTCTTGTCGTAATCGATACCCTGCGCCTTCGCCTCAGTTTCCGTCAAACCTACCCACGCAATCTCGGGGTCGGTGTAGGCGACTGACGGAATTGTGCGTGCATCGAAGTAGCTCTTCTCTCCTGCTGCAACTTCGGCAGCAACTTTTGCTTCATGCGTCGCCTTATGCGCAAGCATGGGACCAGGCACCACATCGCCGATCGCGAAGATATGCGAGACGTTGGTACGCATCTGATTGTCGACCTCGATGACCCCACGGTCGCTGGCATTGACGCCGGCTTTCTCCACGTCCAGCTGATCGCCGTTCGGCCGTCGTCCCACCGCAACGAGAACGCGGTCATAAACACCGATCGACGGTGCATCCTTGCCCTCGAAACTAACTTCAATGCCAGGCACCGTCGCGCGCATGCCGGTGACCTTCGTCGATGTCATTATCGCTTCGTAACGCGGCTTGACGATTTTCAGAAATGGACGGAGCAAATCTGCGTCTGTGCCCGGCATCAATGTATCGGTCAATTCCACGACACTGACATCGACGCCGAGTGCGCTGTAAACGCACGCCATTTCAAGACCGATGATGCCACCGCCAACGACAAGCAGGCGCTTGGGCAGAGGGTGTAGTTCCAGCGCACCGCTCGAATCGACAATGCGTGGGTCATCGGGCAGGCCTGGAAGCATGAGTGGCTCTGAGCCGACCGCAATGATGCACTTCTCGAAAGCGATTGTTTCACCGTTATCGAGCTGCAGCGTATTCTCGGATGCGAACTTGGCCAACGCATGAACAACACGAACCTTGCGTTGCTTTGCCAGTTGCTGCAAACCACCTGTAAGTGTGCCGACAACCTTGTTTTTCCACTCCCGGAGCTTCAATGCGTCGATCTTCGGCTTGCCGAATTCGACACCGTGCTCTGCCATTGCTTTGGCATCGTCGATAACCTTCGCGGCGTGCAGTAACGCCTTCGACGGAATACAACCGACGTTTAGGCACACACCGCCCAGCATGTCCCAGCGCTCGACGAGTAACACATCGAGGCCTAGATCCGCTGCGCGAAAGGCCGCCGTATAGCCGCCTGGGCCGGCACCAATAACAACCAATTGTGCGGAATGATCCGCCACTATGGCGTCGCCTGGATCAAGCTGTCGACGTCGGCCAGCGCTTTGCCGAGAAATGTCGTGAACCGAACTGCAGCCGCGCCATCGACGACGCGGTGATCGTAAGACAGCGACAGCGGCAACATGAGTCGCGGATCGAACTCTGATCCATTCCAGACTGGCTGCATCGACGAACGTGAGACGCCGAGTATCGCGACCTCTGGAGCATTTACGATCGGCGTAAATGCCGTGCCACCAATACCGCCAAGGCTGGACACCGTAAACGTTGCACCCTGCAACTGGTCTGACTTTAGCTTGCCGTCGCGAGCAAGAGCCGAAAGTTCACCCAGTTCTGCTGCAAGCTCGTAAACGTCTTTTTGATCTGCATCGCGTATGACCGGCACCATCAAACCCTGCTCCGTATCCGCCGCAAAACCTATGTGAATATATTTCTTGAAAACCAGACTCTTGCCATCATCGGACAATGACGAATTGACCTTGGGATACTCCTGCAGTGCCGAGACGACAGCCTTTATGATGAATGCAAGCGGCGTAAGCGATATGCCACGCTCTTTCGCCGCCCCCTTAAGCTGCTGGCGCTTTGTTTCCAGATCCGTGATGTCAGCAAGGTCATGCTGCGTTACATGAGGCAGGTTTATCCAGCTCGCCTGTAGTCGCGGCCCGGATATTTTCTGAATTCGAGTGAGCGGTTGTACGTCGATCTCGCCAAACTTCGAAAAATCGACACTCGGCGTTTTCGGCAAGCCACCACCCGGAGCTGCCGACTGCCCTGTGAGAATTGCTTTGACGAAAGCTTTGATGTCGTCATGCAGTATGCGGTTCTTCGCACCGTTGCCTTTAACCTGCGCAAGATCCACGCCCAATTCACGCGCCAGCTTTCTTACCGACGGGCTTGCATGTGCCCGTGAAAAACCAGCTTCATTGATGGATGGCAGTTCTTTCGCCGCCGCCGGTGCTGGCTGAACCATTTCAACCCGCGCAGAATCATCAGCGACCGTCACTTCCTCTAACGGCGCAGCCTGCGCCACTGGAGCATCCGCTTCTATGATGGCCAGCGAAGAGCCTTCAGACACCTTGTCGCCAACTTTGACCAGTACCGATTCGATACGGCCACCGACTATTGCCGGAACGTCCATTGCGGCTTTGTCCGTCTCGATCGTAACAAGCGGATCTTCGGACTTTATCCTGTCGCCATTGCTGATAAGCACTTCGATGACTTCGACTTCCGCGAAATCGCCGAGGTCAGGAACAACCAGTGTTTGTACCCCACCGCTTCTCTGCGCCTGGCCCTCTGGTCTGGCGGGCGCCGCGAGTACCGTGGTATCTCCCGTCGGCTCGTAGTGCAGTGCTGGCGCGATGACGACTGTGTCGCTCACCTCGACTTTAAGCTTGCCGATAACCGCGCCGCTGCTGATCATGTCGCCGGTTGCGACGCTCAGCGATTCGACAACACCGTTCTCGGGGGATGGGATATCCATCGCCGCCTTATCGGTTTCAACGGTAATAAGGCCGTCTTCGCGACCGACACTGTCGCCAACCGAAACGAGCAGCTCAATGACCTCGACTTCGTCGAAGTCACCAAGATCCGGAACAATAATGTCGATAGTCGCTGCCACGAACGCGCCCGCCTACAACTTGACTGGATCGGGACGATCCGGGTCGATGCCGTACTTCTCGATCGCCTCAATCACGGTCTTCTGATCAAGCACACCGTCGTCCGCAAGTGCCTTGAGCGCTGCGACCACTACAAAGTGCTTGTCGATTTCGAAATGCCGGCGCAGCGCGGCACGTGCATCGCTACGACCGTAACCATCAGTGCCGAGCGTAACGTAACGACCCGGCACCCAACTGCGAATCTGATCCGCGTTGAGCTTCATGTAGTCGGTTGCCGCAACGTAAGGACCAGGACGATCTGCCAGGCATTGTTCAACGTAACACCTGCGAGGCTCCTCACCAGGATGCAGCTGATTCCAGCGATCCGTCTCGAGGGCGTCACGCCGCAGTTCGTTGAAACTCGTGACGGACCATACGTCGGTCGGAATGCCGAAGTCCTTGTCCAGCAGCTCTGCAGCATCCAGCACTTCACGCAAGATCGTACCTGCGCCCATCAACTGCGCACGAATCTTGCCCTGACCGCCAACCTGTAACAGATACATACCCTTAAGAATGCCGTCCTCGACACCAGAGGGCATCGGCGGATGCACGTAATTTTCGTTCATGCAGGTGATGTAATAGAACACGTCTTCCTGCTCACCGATCATGCGCCGCAGACCATCCTGAACAATGACCGCGAGTTCGTACGCATAGGTCGGATCGTAGGCTACGCAATTCGGCACGGTAGAGGCGTTGATCAGACTATGACCGTCCTGATGCTGCAGACCCTCGCCCGCCAGCGTCGTGCGCCCGGCCGTCCCGCCAATAAGAAAACCGCGTGACTGCAAATCGCCGCCAGCCCAGATGAAATCGCCGATGCGTTGGAAACCGAACATCGAGTAGTAGATATAAAACGGCACCATCTGCTCGTTGTGGTTCGAGTACGACGTACCAGCCGCGAGCCAGGAACAGAATGCGCCACCTTCGTTAATGCCTTCCTCGAGAATCTGACCTTGTTGGTCTTCGCGGTAGTACATCAGCTCATCTGCATCTTGCGGCGTGTAGAGCTGACCTTTTGATGCATAGATGCCGAACTGGCGGAACATACCTTCCATGCCGAATGTGCGTGCTTCATCCGGCACGATCGGAACAATGTGCTTGCCAATTTGTTTGTCTTTCGCGAGCGTCGTCAACATGCGGACGAACGCCATGGTTGTCGACGCTTCGCGTTCGCCAGTGCCCTCAAGCTGGGTCTGGAAAATCTCAAGGCCGGGTATCGGCAATGCGGTCGCTTTCATACGGCGCTGGGGCAGATAGCCACCCAGCGAGCGGCGACGTTCCTGCAAATATTCGAACTCTTCACTGTCGGGCGCCGGCTTATAGTACGGAACATCCGCGAGATCTTTGTCCGATACAGGGATATTGAAGCGATCGCGCATTTTCCTGACCTCTTCAATATCCAGCTTCTTCTGCTGATGCGCTGTGTTCTGGCCTTCACCCGCATCGCCCATGCCAAAACCTTTTACGGTTTTTGCGAGAATGATCGTTGGCTGCCCTGTGTGGCGCATCGCCGCATCGTAGGCAGCATGCACCTTAAGTGGATCGTGGCCACCGCGCTTCAGGCGCCAGATCTCGTCATCGGACATATTGGCGACCATCTCGGCGGTTTCCGGGTGCTTGCCGAAGAACTCCTTGCGCACGTAAGCGCCGTCCTTCGATTTGATCGTCTGGTATTCACCGTCAACGGTCTCTTCCATGACCTTGCGCAATTGCCCCGCCTTATCCTTGGCCAGCAACGAGTCCCAACTCGAGCCCCAGACGACTTTGATGACGTTCCAGCCTGCTCCGCCGAACGCTGCTTCAAGCTCCTGGATAATCTTGCCATTGCCACGTACCGGACCGTCGAGGCGTTGCAGGTTGCAGTTGACGACAAAAACGAGATTGTCGAGCCCTTCGCGCACAGGCATCGTGATCGCACCCATCGATTCCGGTTCATCCATCTCACCATCGCCGAGGAACGCCCAGACCTTCCTGTCCGAGCGCGGGATTAATTCGCGGTTTTCCATGTAACGCATGAAGCGCGCCTGGTAAATGGCCATCATTGGGCCGAGACCCATCGATACCGTCGGAAATTGCCAGAAGCCAGGCATTAGCCACGGATGCGGATACGATGACAAACCGCCGCCGCCAACCTCCTGACGGAAACGATCCAGCTGGGCTTCTTTCAAGCGACCTTCAAGATAGGCACGCGCGTAGATGCCCGGCGCCGAGTGGCCCTGCATAAAGACCATGTCGCCGCCGTGGTCTTCGCTGGGTGCGCGCCAGAAATGATTGAAGCCAACCTCATAGAGCGTCGCGGACGACGCATAACTCGAGATATGACCACCATATTCGGTGCTTTTGCGATTGGCCCGTACAACCATCGCCATTGCATTCCAGCGGATATAGGCTTCCAGACGGCGCTCAAGCGCTCGATCACCCGGGTACTCTGGCTGGTGAGCGGTCGAAATCGTGTTCAGATAGGCCGTATTCGGAGTGTAAGGCAGATATGCGCCCGAACGACGAGCGAAATCGATCATCTGGTTTAGCAGGAAATGTGCCCTCTCAGGGCCATGCTGCGCGAGGACGGAATCGATTGATTCAAGCCACTCGGTGGTCTCGACAGGATCAATGTCATCAAATGGATTGAATCGACTCATAAATCATTCACAATAGGATTAACGGTATGCCCCAGACCGGTCAATCCGATCCTCGGGGGCGTCATATTCGGTGTTTGGGCGTTAACGGTCAAGCAATCTTCAAGGATTTCATAGCTATGTCAGCATTAGCACTCGAATCACGCGAAATAAGCGTGACACAACAGCTTGGACGAGCCGATTCTAAGGCATTTGAGCCAATTGATCAGTTACTACTGATACTACCCAAGCGACCACCAGCAGCGCTTTGGCGCAGTATTCCGCAGGGCGACAAACTGCAGGCGCTCCTGAAAAAGCGCGCAGCCGGCGAAACGCCCGCCCTCCAGACTCGACTGTCGAACAAGCGCCAGACACTCGTTGTAGCTGGAAAAATCGCGGCTGACGCCGAGGTTTTTGAGCAACTGACCTTCGCGCGCAAACTTGTTGCAGCCGCGACAACCGAGAAAGCCGGCAGTCTTGGCATTCTGGTTGCGGGGTTCAGCGACGAGCAACAACATGTGCTCTGTAACGCAGCTGTCGCTGCTGCACTTGCCGCAGCATTCAACCTGCCTGAGTTCAAGAGCAAGGCTACGGCGGAGAAGATTAAGAATATTCGTCTGCTCGGCCTGAATAGCAAAGTCGACCTGAGCCGCACTATTGCTGAATCGAAAGGTAACAACCTCGCGCGCTGGCTAACGGCTCTGCCACCGAACAAACTCGATGCAAACAGCTACGCCGATTTTCTGAAGGAACTTGCCAATGAACACGGCTGGCAGCACAAGAAATACGATACAAAAGCTCTCAAGAAACTTGGTGCCGGCGCGTTCCTGGCTGTTTCCCAGGGCAACGACAATGACAGCGCATCAATAGTCAGGCTGCGCTACCGACCAGCCAGTAGCAAAGCGGCTCCGGCGCTGAGCCTGGTCGGCAAGGGCATTATTTTCGATACCGGCGGTACGAATCTGAAACCATTCGAATCCATGCTCGACATGCACGGCGATATGCAAGGCAGCGCTGTGGCCGTAGGGACACTATTGGCTATTTCGGAG
>CAYTNO010000055.1:0-9060 GCA_964439125.1 uncultured Woeseiaceae bacterium
GATGAGCCGTTTCGCTTCAATACAGACGTGGCGCAGGTATTTCCTGACATGCTGCAGCGATCCATCCCCGGCTATGCTGCTTCCCTGGAGGCAATCGGCTCTCTGGCCGCGCGCTACGTCACGGCTGGCTCGAATTGCTATGACCTGGGTTGCTCACTCGGCGCGGCGACCGTCGCTATGCGGCAGGGCATACGAGTCCCCGATTGCAAAATATTTGCTGTCGACAATGCACCTGCAATGATCGAGCGCTGCGAAGAACTTATCGCCACGGATAACGAAGCACATGGTTCACGAACACCTGTGGAAATTCTCCTGGGTGATATACGCGATGTGACTATCGCCAATGCAACCATGGTCGTCATGAATTACACGCTGCAATTTCTTGACCTGGCCGGGCGCGATGCTTTGATCCAGAGAATCTTTGACGGCCTGCGACCTGGTGGAGTGTTTCTTTTATCTGAGAAAGTTGTCGATACCGATCCACACATGCAGACTCTGCTTGTCGATCTGCACCACGAGCACAAACGACGCAATGCCTACAGCGAACTGGAAATCAGCCGCAAGCGCGCTGCACTCGAAAATGTACTTGTCCCCGAGACGGTAGCGGCGCACCGCGAACGATTGGATCGAGCCGGATTTGCGCACTCGGGGGTTTGGTTGCGCTATTTCAACTTCGTTTCCATTGTGGCCATCAAATCACAATGATCGACTACGCATCGCTCTGGCAGTGCCTTACCGACCTCGAACTCGACCACTGGCGCACGCACCTGGACCCGCGGCTACAGGAGCGACTGTCGGATAGCGGCCATGGCGACTTCAAACGCTGGCGGCAGGTGGTCGAAAATCTGGACAGACTTGATGAGAATGATGCGGCAGCAATCCGCGAATCGCTGTTGAGCCTCTCACCGTGGCGCAAGGGGCCGTTCCAAATCGGTAGCGTTACGATCGACAGCGAGTGGCGAAGCGATCTCAAGTGGAATCGTCTGAAGGACGGCATCGCATCGTTAGAGGGCCGCAACGTGCTCGATATCGGTTGTGGCAACGGCTATTACGCGCTGCAGATGCGTGCTGCCGGAGCCCAAACAGTCATCGGCATCGACCCGACCATTCTGTATGTCGTGCAGTTTCGTGCAGTCTCGCGCTTTATTGACGCGATAAATGTTTTCGTCCTGCCACTGCGCCTGCACGAGCTTCCCGAAAATTCGCGTGCTTTCGATACAACATTTTCAATGGGCGTCCTCTACCACCAGCGCTCACCGATCGACCATTTGCGGCAACTCAGATCGACCTTGCGCCCGGGCGGACAACTGGTTCTCGAAACACTATTTATGCCGGGTGACGAATCCTTCGCCCGCACACCGACAGACCGATATGCACGCATGCGAAACGTCTGGTTACTGCCAACCGTATCCGAGTTAACGACGTGGTTGCAGCGTAGCGGTTTTGTTGATGTGAAGATTATTGACGAATCAGTGACGACAATCGACGAACAACGCAGCAGCGAATGGATGACCTTCGAATCACTGGCCGAGGCTCTCGATCCCACCGACTCATCTAGAACTGTCGAGGGCTGGCCGGCGCCCCGACGGGTCGTCGCTATTGCCAATACGCCTTAGTTTCAGTAGATTCTGTCAATACTGAAATTCAGGAAATGACGGATGAAACTATCTCCGGCTGTAGAAAAATATGTCCTGCATTGGGGCGAAATGGGCACGCGCTGGGGAACCAACCGCACGGTCGCCCAAATCCAGGCCCTGCTCTATTTATCTCCGGAGCCACTGCGGGCCGACCAGATAGTCGACGCCTTGTCCATCGCACGCTCAAATGTCAGCACGAGTATCCGCGAGCTGCAAAGCTATCAGCTTGTGCGCATGACTCACGTGCTCGGCGACCGGCGCGATTATTTCGAGTCACTCCATGATGTCTGGGAACTCTTCCGCGTGATTATTGAGCAGCGTAAACAGCGTGAACTCAATCCGACGTTGTCGATGCTGCGTACAGCGGCCGAGGAAGTCGATCTGGAACAAGATACAGATCCGATTACCAAAGAACGTATTCGCAACATGCTGGCTTTCGTGGAGACGACGAGCGATTGGTACGAGCAGATTAGCGACATTCCGTCGTCGACACTGACCAAGCTCATGAAGCTCGGCAAGAGCATTACCAAGCTCGTTAAGAAATAGGCTCTGCTTCGCAAAGTTCGGCGGTCTTTTCGCTGGACGCCATTGTCTCGCGCAGCACCCAGATCGATTCCGCAATTGCCTTCGCTTCCGGGCCGCCATTCAGCGTTTTGCCCGGACGATAAAAATATCCACCCTGCGTGTAAGTCCACGTGTGGCTTTCGCCGTTAATGCATTCGCTATCCTGGTAATGACCGTCAGCCAGATAACCCTCGCGTATCGCCGACGATGCCTGCCAGGGAATTACTGCTCCGGGCTCGACTTTCTTTAGCCAGGTTCGCGCACCATTGCCCGGGTCGTCACGCAAGACTTTTACGCTGACACCGGCAATATCTGTCGGCTGCCAGCCGACAAGGCCGGTGTCGAGGATAGTCGGCGTTTCTATCATCGCCATTGGATCAACATCGTCCAGGAAATACAGAATCCGGGCGCCCTCGGCCGTTTTCAGATTGAAGCCGAAAGTGCCGGGAGGCACGTGAGCATATCCCCCGTTACCCAATCGTACGTCACCCACGTCCAGGTCGCCGGTCAACACGAAAATCTCCAGCGCTTTTCCAGGGGCACCACCAGTGGTCCCCTGCCAACCCGGCGGTAGATCAATTCGGTTGCTCGTGCGCCGAGTCTTGGAATCACCGGCGAGTTGTTTCGCGTAAACACCCGGCATCGTTGCCAGGTATATGTTGTTGAGATCGCTGGACTGAATAAATGCCGGATACGGAAGCTCGGGCGGCCCCGAGGCACAAGCAGCGACAGTTACGACGAAAAAAGCCGCCCAGAATCTGGGCGGCATATTAAGCAGAGAATGTATTGAGCCAGTGACGAATCGCATAATACGAAACCTCCATGTTGCGTTAGTATTTGCGTTGTTCGTCAATGTACGAATAGGTCGCTTCTTCAACAGCTGATGTCGGCCGCGCAGGCGACCGCCAATAAGCTACGTGCTGAGAGGAGTCACGTGTTGCCCGCCATTGAATCATGCATCCGGCACGGCGCCCCAATCGCATTGCCTTTTACATCCCATCTCCGTGCGTACCGAATTGGTACGGGCAGGATGCTACTACATCTTGTATAGGAAGGCGAGTTATGCACAAGATGTAGCTATAGGCTCCCAGAATGGACGGAAATTGATTTGAACCTCGAAAATTCGATCGCCGGTCGATCGAGACACCAGAAAATCGGCCTGTTTTTAGGCCCCTCCATCGCGGTAGCAATGCTCGTATCCGGAGCGCCCGATGATCTGTCGGCACAGGCCTGGACGACGGCAGCGATGGGCATGCTCATGGCCATCTGGTGGGCAACCGAAGCGGTGCCAATCGCAGTTACCGCATTGCTGCCGTTGGTGTGTTTCCCACTACTCGGTGTCGCGAGCATTCAGGATACTGCAGCACCCTACTCGAACAAAGTCATCTACCTGTTCCTTGGTGGGTTTATCGTGGCATTTGCTATGCAACGCTGGAATCTTCACCGGCGCATTGCACTCAGTGTCCTGCAACATGCCGGCGGCAATGGACGCTCGCTGATCGGCGGCTTCATGCTCGCAAGTGCTGTGATCAGCATGTGGGTCATGAACACTTCGACGACGATGATGCTGCTGCCGATCGCCGTGTCGATCATCACTGTCATCCACAAAACAGTGACAAGCCTTGATGACAAGGCCAAACAGGACTTTCAGTACGCTTTGCTATTGGGTGTTGCCTACGGTGCGACAATTGGCGGCATGGCGACACTGGTAGGCACCGCGCCCAACGCGATGTTTGCCGCATTCATGCAGGAAAACTACGGTACCGAGATCGACTTCGCGAGCTGGATGCTTGTCGGTCTGCCATTGTCCGCTGTCATGTTGCCGCTTGCGTGGTTGGCCCTGACAAGATTCATCTTCAATGTGGACTTTGTGACATCAGGCGAAGGGCGCGCTGAGCTCAAGCGAATGAAGAATGAGCTGGGCCGAATAACAGTTCCGGAAATTCGCGTCGCGATCGTATTCGTCTTCATGGCTTTGATGTGGGTTGGCCGGCCGCTGCTGGCTCAACTGCCCGGATTATCAGCACTGGATGACTCCGGAATAGCCATGGCCGGCGCGATCGCGTTGTTTCTGGTTCCCAGTGGTGAGAAAAGCGATCCGTTGTTACTGCGTTGGCAATACGCGGAGCAACTGCCCTGGAGCGTACTCATTCTGTTCGGCGGTGGTCTGACGCTGGCGGGCGCAGTCACCAGAACCGGGCTCGCGGAGTGGCTTGGCGGTAGTTTGCAGGCCGTGGGCATGTTGCCGCTTGCAGTGATCGTAATCCTCGCGGCGACGATGATTATTTTCCTGACAGAGCTGACCAGCAACATCGCGACCACGGCAACATTTCTCCCGATTGTCGGTGCGATCGCCATCGAGTCCGGCCTCGACCCGATTGTCCTGACCGTTCCGGTCACTTTCGCCGCCAGTTGCGCGTTTATGCTTCCTGTCGCGACCCCGCCAAATGCGATCGTGTTCGGCTCAGGCTTGCTCACGATTCCAAAAATGGCGCGAGCCGGTCTTGCTCTCAACATCATCGGGATCTTTCTTGTCTCACTGGTCGCGCTGACGCTGGCGCCCCGTTTCTTGTAAGTGCCACTCATGACTGACGACTATGCGATTAGCAAGACAAACAAAGTGCGGCAGCTGCGTGAGAAAGCCGCGTACGACAGAAAGACTGTACACGCGATACTCGATTCCGCGCTCTTTGCCAGCGTAGCGTTTATTCAGGATGGCTCCCCTGTCGTCGTACCCATGATCCACGGCCGTGACGGCGAAACGATTTACCTGCACGGAGCACGCAAAGCTCGCGCCGTTCGATTGCTCGAGAAAACGGATCGCGCGTGCCTGAACGTCACCCATGTCGATGGGCTCGTGCTTGCGCGCTCCGCATTCAATTCATCGATGAACTACCGGTCCGCCACGGTCTTCGGCAAACCAACACTGGTGAGCACTGACGAAGACAAATTGCACGGCATGCGAGTGATTAGCGAACATCTGATGCCCGGGCGATGGGACGAACTCCGGGAGCCGCTCGAAAAAGAGATCAAGATGACAGGCGTCATCGCGCTCGAAATCGAATCAGCCTCGGCAAAAGTTTCAAACAAGATGCCGAACGATGAGGATGAGGACTACGACATCCCGATTTGGGCTGGCGTATTGCCGCTGCGTTCAACGTTCGCAACACTGCAGGATGATGGGAGAATTCACGCCGGCGTTGAGCCGTCTGCCGTTATCCGGGCCCTCGAGGGAAAACTACTTTAGGAGCCCGCTGTTCTCGGCCTCCAGCCGCAGCAATGCTTCTTTAGTGTCGAGACCGCCGCCGAAGCCCGTGAGGTCTCCGCTAGTACCGATTACCCGATGGCAGGGAACGATTATGGGCAGCGGATTACGTCCATTTGCCGCGCCAACTGCACGCACTGCTTTCGGCCGACCTATACGCTTCGCAATATCGCCGTAGGACACTGTCTCCCCATAGGGAATACGTAACAGTTCTTCCAGCACGCTGACCTGAAACTCAGTACCGGAGAGATGCAGCGGCAGGTCGAATTCTTCACGAGTTCCGGCGAAGTATTCCTGCAGCTGCTCGCAAGCCGTTGCCAGCTTGTTCTCGTTGAAGATCCAGTCGGGCTCCGGATCACGACGCATCGATCCTTTCGGAAATCCGATCATGTGCAAGGCACGATCGTCACCGGCCAATAACAGATCGCCAATGGGTGTATTCAAGTAGCAGTAATACATCTTTAACCTCCGGAGCCCGACAAAGAACTCCATAACAATAGTGCCGCGTAGGCTCGCCAGGGTCGCCACGATTCGGCGCGCTTCTTCAACATTGCCGCACCGTTTTTGACATCGCAGCCCGTCGCTTTGAGCAGCCCAAGATCCGCGGTCGGAAATGCATCCGGATATTTGAGCGCACGCATCGCTACGTACTGAGCCGTCCAGGCGCCGATGCCACGGATGGCCATTAACTGTTGACAGAATGTATCGGGATCATCGGCTTGCTCAAAATCGATCTCACCACGTGATGCCGCTGATGCCACGCGTCGGATGGTCTCAGCACGGCTGCTTACGAGCCCAATATCGTTGAAGCGCGCGCGGGCGAGCTTCGCGGCGGTTGGAAAAAGGTGGGTTAGTGTCAGATCAACTGATGCCTGGGTTAAGGACGCCGGCAGCACGACTGGCTGACCGTAGCGAAGTGCGATTCTGCCAGCCAGTGTTGTGGCTGCTTTCACTGATATTTGCTGGCCGAGGATCGCCCGAACCGTGAGTTCGAAGCCGTCCCAGGCTCCGGGCACACGGATTCCCGGATTACTCCGCAACAGCACCCGCAATTGTTTGTCAGCACCGAGAACATCGGCAATGTCGGCGAGTGGTGCATCAACATCCAGCATTTCACGAACGTGCTGCACAACCTGGAACATTGCCGGCGTCGCAATTCCATGAAGCAACACGCGAATACTTGCATCTCGCTCGTCATGGCGAAATTCGATGACTCCGGACTGACCTTCGACCGACACCGTTCGCAAATACGCTCCACCAGAAACCTGCTCTACACCGGGCGTAGCCCTGCCGGCCAGAAAGTCGAGCATTCCCGCCCAGTCGAATGGCTTGCGATACGGCAGTCGTACGCTCAGAGCGGTGTTCTGATCAAACACCTCTTCACTGGATTTTCGCAGCTCTCTTGGCGACCGCCCGTAGGTTTTTCTGAACGTGTCATTGAATCGACGTGTGCTGCCGTAACCAGCAGCAATTGCCACATGGTTCATCGGTAATCTCGTTTGGTCGATAAGACGCTTCGCGAAATGCAGTCGCTGAGTGTGTGCAACCGTAAGTGGGGATGCGCCCAAATGCTTCGTGAAAAGCCGCCTCAGGTGACGGCTGGTCACGCCGAGCCGATCGGCGAGTTCTTCAATCGAACCTTCGTCCAGGGCGCCATTGGCAATCAGGCGAAGGCCTCGACGAACCGTTGTGGATGTACCGCCCCACGCCGGAGTTCCGGGCGCACATTCTGGTCGACAACGCAGGCAAGGACGCAACCCGGCTTCTGATGCCGCCGCCGCGCTCGGGAAGAAAGCGACATTTTTCGATTTGGGGGCAACAGCCGGACACACGGGCCGACAATAAATACCGGTCGTGCGGACTCCGACGAAAAACTTTCCGTCAAATCTCGCGTCCCGCGAAAGCCGGGCTCGCTCATATACTTCGTGCTGCTGCATGCGGCCAGTATACGCTCAGTGTCAGAGCTAACTGGCCATAATCGGACCTCTACTTATCGAGGCCACCCATGCACATATATTTAATTTCGAGGTAGTCGTCGAGACCGTACTTCGAACCTTCACGACCCTGGCCCGATTCCTTGATGCCGCCGAACGGTGCCATCTCGTTCGAGATGATGCCTTCGTTGATACCAACGATGCCGTACTCCAATCCCTCGCCGACTCGCCAGATACGCCCCACGTCGCGCGCATAGAAGTAACACGCCAGGCCAAATTCTGTGTCATTGGCCATCGCAATAGCTTCGTCTTCGGTCTTGAACTTGAACAGAGGAGCGATCGGACCAAAAATCTCTTCGCGGAACACACGCATGTCATCACTGACGTCGCGGAGTACGGTCGGCTCAACAAAACAAGTGCCAAGATCCGACCGGCCGCCACCGGTAACGACTGTGGCACCTTTGGCGACAGCATCGTCGACAAACTTCAAAACATCGTTCGCGGCGCCCGCATTAATGAGCGGGCCGATGTTGACGCCGTCGTCAACACCATTGCCCATCGTCAGGTCTGCCATCGCTACCATGAGCTTCTCTGCAAACTCATCGTAGACATCTTCCTGCACCAAAATACGATTGGCGCAGACGCATGTTTGCCCGGCGTTGCGGAACTTGCAGATAATCGCGCCCTTAACAGCCTCGTCAAGGTCAGCGTCGTCAAAAACGATGAATGGCGCGTTGCCGCCGAGCTCCATTGACGTGCGTTTGACGGTTTCGGCACACTGCTGCATCAGCATTTTGCCAACTTGCGTAGACCCGGTGAACGTAAGCTTGCGCACGATCGGGTTGCCCGTCATTTCAGCGCCTATTTCTCGCGTAACCCCAGCAACGATATTGATTACGCCTGCAGGCACGCCAGCTCTCTCAGCCAGTTCGGCGAAAGCAAATGCAGACAGAGGGGTTTCGTTAGCAGGTTTGCATACGACCGTACACCCCGCAGCCAACGCCGGCGCAATCTTGCGTGTCAGCATGGCGTTCGGGAAATTCCACGGCGTAATGCAGGCGACGACACCCACGGGCTGCTTTATTACGACAACGCGTTTGTCATCGGATGGCGACGGAATCGTGTCGCCATAGATTCTCTTGCTTTCTTCAGCAAACCACTCGATATAGCTGGCGCCATAGGCGACCTCGCCTCGAGCCTCTGCCAGAGGTTTACCCTGCTCGGCCGTCAGGATCTGCGCCAGATCCTCCTGTGCCTCCATCATCAGGTTAAACCACTTGCGGAGAATGGCCGCACGTTCCTTGGCAGGTTTCTTGCGCCAGCTGATTTGTGCTTTTTCGGCTGCCTCGATTGCACGCCGCGTTTCAGCGGTTCCGCATTTCGCTATCTCAGCAACGGTCTCGCCATTGGCGGGATTCAGAACAGCGAAAGTCTCGCCACTGTCTGCCTTAATCCACTGGCCATCAACGTAAGCCTGCGTTTTCAAGAGGCTCTTATCAGAAATCTGCATTCTCGCGTAACTCCCGGTCACGATCATTGGGGTTCGCAAGTATGAATACTACGATCCACCGGCGCAATGTAACGCCGGTAGATCGCATCGAAAAACAAAGCTTATGCGGCTTTATTCTGGCCAGAGGTCAACCAGGTATTCAGCTCATCG
>CAYTNO010000056.1:0-9037 GCA_964439125.1 uncultured Woeseiaceae bacterium
AGTCGAGAGCAAGGTGTCCGCATCGCCTGTTGCGATACCCGCATCGACGAGCAAGCCGGCAATCATTCGATGCGTGTCAACATGCAGGCTGCCGTAATCAAGCCCTATGCCGATCTTCTGGATGATGTCGAGCTGCAGCCTGTCCATGCGCTCGACGAGCTCAGCGAATCTCTCGTCGTCGTATGCGTAGGTACGCGTGATGTCGGATGCGTAACCGTGTACCCGCGCGCCGGCGTCGATCAGGAACGACCTGTAAGTTTCGGGTGGTTTGCGTTCGAAGTCTGTGTAATGCAGTACCGAACTGTGGTTGTTCAACGCAACAATATTGCCGTACGGTAGTTCCGAGTCGGTGTGACTGACGGCTTTACAGTAGGCTTGGTGGATATCGAACTCCGACCGGCCTTCGCGGAACGCCGCTTCTGCGGCAATATGACCCGTGACGCCGCGGCGCGACGCCAGGCGCAAACACGCTAATTCATACTCAGTTTTGATGGCGCGCGCGTAGTGCAGGATATTCGTCGCGCTGCTTGGGTTAATGCGATCGATACCAAATGCCAGTGCGTCGTCGTCGATGTCGCCGATCAGGATGCACTTGTCGCGAGCCTCGGGCAGGTGCTGAGCAACGTCATCGGTGCTGCTTACAATTCGAACGTCGAATTGCTCGACCCAGAAGCCGTCGGGTTCCCCCGGCACAACGTGCCAGTAGTCATGTGGCTGATAATAAATCAGCAAGGGCTTTTCGCCCGGCGTGTAGACGATGTACGAAAGTGGCAATTCCGTCAGGGGCACCCAACTAAGAAAATGCGGGTTGGCATTGAACGGGTAAGGCATATCGTCGAGAAAGGCGTACTTCGGGTTGCCCGAAAAGATGATCGCGTGACTGGCGCCGGAGTTCTCCATCGCGTGATCATGTCGCGCGCATACAGCCTCAACGTGGCGTGAATATAGCTCGTGGAGGTCCTGGTTCAAGAGAGAGTAGTTATCAGTCATTGCATGGCATCATACCGTGTTTCAATCGCCGTACAATCTAGGCATCATGATTTGCTGGTTGCCTTCCACGCAGCCTTCGCAAGTAGAACAGCAAGGTTGATCAACGATGGCGCGATATTTTCTGGAGCATACTCTTGGCAGAATCGGAACCGGGTTATGACCGCCTGACCGGGCGAGCATTCACGTCCCGATCGGAGGTTATTGCGCCGCATGCAATGGCGGCGACCAGCCAGCCGTTAGCGACACAAATCGCTTTGGATATCCTGAAGTCCGGCGGACACGCTGTCGATGCGGCTATCGCCGCAAATGCGGCGCTCGGATTGATGGAGCCGACGGGAAGTGGAATTGGTGGCGATCTCTTCGCTATCGTCTGGGACGCAGAAAAAAAAGAACTGGTCGGCCTGAATGCGTCCGGCCGTGCGCCAGCGTTGATGACATTGGAGTATTTCGAGAAACACGGCATTGACGTAGTGCCACAGTATGGAGCGTTACCCGTAAGTGTGCCTGGTGCGGTCGACGGCTGGTTCAAGCTCCATGATCGTTACGGTCGATTGGCCATGCAAGAGCTGCTTGCGCCCGCCGTGATCTATGCGAGAAACGGAT
The DNA here is from genome assembly GCA_964439125.1 of uncultured Woeseiaceae bacterium. Lineage (GTDB taxonomy): Bacteria > Pseudomonadota > Gammaproteobacteria > Steroidobacterales > Woeseiaceae > UBA1847. Next base: position 1,594 of record CAYTNO010000056.1, read on the forward strand.
TTCCATTGTCGGAACTTATCGCGAGCGAAATGCAAGATTGCGCCAGTAATCTGCGTGAATACCCAGGGTTTTCAGACACTTATTTGCCCGAAGGGCGACTGCCCAGGAAAGGAGAAATATTCCGCAACCCGCGATTGGCGAATACGCTGGAGGCGATCGCTGCAGGTGGTCGCGATGCCTTTTACAAAGGCAAAATCGCACGCCAAATCGATACGTATATGAGAGAGCAGGACGGGCTGTTGCGCTACGAAGATCTCGCCGCCCATACGTCCGAATGGGTGACGCCGGTTTCGACAAACTATCGTGGCTGGGATGTCTGTGAATTACCGCCTAACGGACAAGGTATCGCCGCGTTGCAGATCTTGAATATTCTCGAAGGCTTCGACATCAAGTCGATGGGATTTGGCAGTGCGGAATACATTCACACGCTGGTCGAAGCAAAGAAGCTTGCCTACGAGGATCGGGCACACTTTTACGCTGATATGAATTTCAGAAACGTTCCTGTCGATGTGCTGGTCTCGAAGGACTATGCCGACATTAGACGCGAACTACTCTCAGCCGATAAGGCAGCGCTGGCGTATCCGGCGGGTGACGCGAAACTGGAGAGTGGCGATACCGTTTACCTGGCGGTCGCCGATAACGATGGCAACATGGTGTCGCTAATCCAGAGCAATTACTGCGGCATGGGCTCGGGTATGACACCAGGCGACCTCGGCTTCGTGCTGCAGAACCGGGCGAACCTGTTCTCGCTTGATAACAACCACGCCAATGTCGTTGAGCCGGGCAAGCGGCCGTTTCATACGATTATTCCGGCGTTTATCATGAAAGATGGCAGACCGTTGATCAGTTTCGGTGTCATGGGAGGTTCAATGCAGCCGCAGGGACACGCACAGATCGTCATCAATATGCTCGACTTTGGCATGAACCTGCAGGAAGCGGGCGATGCAGCACGAGTCAATCACAAGCGGTCATCCCAACCGACGGGTGAGGTGATGATGGACGGCGGTGTCGTGCACCTTGAGACCAGCATAAGCGAAAAAACGCGCAAGGCGCTCGAAGCCATGGGCCACACTCTGGGCCCGAGCGATGGTAGCTTTGGCGGCTATCAGGCGATCATGCGTGATTCGGATCAGGGCGTGTATTATGGCGCCTCGGAGGTCCGCAAGGACGGACAGGCAGCAGGCTATTAAGGGCATGACTCAGGACGTTTATCTCACCGGTATTACCACAACCGGCACGCCGCATATCGGCAACTACGTTGGCGCAATTCGACCGTGTATCGCGGCAAGCAAAGACCTGTCTGTGAAGAATTATTATTTTCTTGCTGACTTTCACGCATTGGCCAAGAACGAGGATCCGGACAAAGTCAGCCGATCGACACTGGAGATATCTGCCGCCTGGATGGCTCTCGGCCTCGACACTGAGCATGCCATTTTCTACCGGCAGTCGGACATTCCCGAAATTACCGAGCTGACCTGGGTTTTGACGAGCATGACTGCGAAAGGCCTGATGAACAGGGCGCATTCTTACAAGGCAGCCGTCGCCGCCAATGAAGAGAGCGGCAATAAAGACCCCGACAAAGGCATCACGATGGCGCTCTATAGCTATCCGATTCTAATGGCGGCCGATATTCTGATGTTCAAGGCGACCAAGGTGCCAGTCGGTCGCGACCAAAAGCAGCATGTTGAAATGGCGCGCGATATTGCGCAGCGCTTTAATCACCATTACGGCGATGTTCTGGTGCTGCCCGAGGCTGTTATCGGCGACGACACGGCTGTTCTGGCGGGTCTGGATGGTCGCAAGATGAGCAAGAGTTACAACAACACGATCCCGTTGTTTGCCGATGAGAAGCGCCTCAGGAAGCTCATCATGAAAATCAAGACAAATAGCCTCGAGCCGGGAGAGCCCAAGGACATCGAAGGCAGCACGCTCTACGATATTTTCAAGGCCTTTGCCACGGCAGATGAAACCAGTGACATCGCAAAGCGTTATGCGGACGGCATCGGCTGGGGAGAGATGAAACAGCTGCTATTCGAGTACATCAATGATCACATTAAGCCGGTGCGGAACGAGTATGAGCGCTTGATAGCAGATCCGGCTATTGTCGAGCAGGAATTAATCAAAGGCGCTGATCGCGCTCGCGAAGTTGCCATGCCCTACATGGCGCAGATTCGCGATGCGATCGGAATTAGAAAACTAGGCTAACACCCTGGCCACAGGAGCCGCCGCTTGAGCGAATCGCGCAAGTTGCATTGGGAACACGTTTATTCAAGCAAGGATCCCACCGAAGTGTCCTGGTATCAGGGGGCATCGCAGCCGTCCCTGCAAATGATCGCGGCGACAGGCGTTGAGTCTGGTGGGGCGATTATTGATGTCGGCGGAGGCGCTTCTACGCTAGTCGATAACCTGCTCGATAGCGGCTATAGCGACGTCACCGTTCTCGACATTGCCTCTGCAGCGCTGGAGCGGTCTCGTGCTCGACTCGGCGATGCCGCAAAAAAGGTCACATGGATTGAGCAGGATATCCTTCACTTTGAGCCGAACCGATCCTTCAAACTCTGGCACGATCGTGCGGTGTTCCATTTCCTTACCGAGAAGAACCAACAGCGACACTATGCTGACCTGCTACTAAAGGCCGTCGAACCGGGTGGGCATGTGATCCTGGCTACGTTCGGTCCGGATGGTCCGGAACGTTGCAGCGGTCTGCCGGTGCAGCGCTACTCGACAGAAGAGCTGTCTGGCTTGCTCGAACCGGCCTTTGAGTTACAAGCTCAGGATCTCGAAGAGCACAAAACGCCTGGGGGATCCGTGCAACAATTTTTGTACACCTGTTGGCAGGCAAGGGTTTGACAGCGATATTCACAGCTCACAGAGTCCCTGCTATTGTGAGTTCCTCCTGAACGACTATTGACGGAATTTCCATGGTTTCAGCACTGGAAGCACTGGATCGACTGCGCGAAGGGAATCGTCGCTTCGTCGCGAATACGCGCGGCGCCGATGCAAAGACACAGGTACGGCCGGCCGAGGTTGCCGCCGGCCAGGAACCCTTCGCCATTATTCTCGGATGCTCAGACTCGCGCGTGCCGGCAGAGATTGTATTCGACCAGGGTCTTGGAGATTTGTTTGTCATCCGCGTCGCGGGCAATATTGTTGCGCCTTCCCAGATCGGTAGTGTTGAATTCGCAGCAACGACATTTGGCACGCGCCTTGTGGTCATATTGGGCCACTCGCAGTGTGGGGCAATCCACGCGACGCTCGAGCAACTGCAAACCCCGAGCGAAGATCGTTCACCCAATCTGCGTTCGATAGTCGACTTCATCCGACCTTCAATTGAACCCTTGTTGGATCAGCGGCTCGGCCATGACACAGACGCCATAGTCCAAAAAGCGGTTCGCGCTAACGTTCGAACGTCGTCGCAACAGATGCGCCGTGGCTCAGACATTTTACAAGATCTTGAACGCGACGAAGGCCTGATAATCGTCGGCGCCGAATACTCGCTGGAAACAGGTCTTGTCGATTTCTTCGACGGCATACCGGGGTCGGACAAAAAGCAATAATGGAGCGGGGACACATGGACGAGCAGTCGTGGTTGGAACGCAGGCAGCGCGTGCGAGCCGATGTGTGAGAATCAACAATTGCAGACACAGAGACTGTCTTTGCGCCAGCTGACTTTAGATGATGCTGAGCTAATGCTGGCTGTATGGAACGACCCGGCTTTTATCCGCTATGTCGGTGACCGCGGTATTCGTACGCTAAACGCAGCGCGCATAGCGCTGGAGGAAGGCGCGTTGAAGCTCTTTTCGGACTACGGCTACGGGCCATTTCGGGTGGCGCTGCTCGCTGATGACACCCCGGTTGGTGTGTGCGGCCTGTTTCGCAGGGAAGGCCTTGACGAACCGGACATCGGCTTTTCGATCCTGCCCCGGCACTGGCGCAAGGGCTATGCGTACGAGGCAGCGAGTGCCGTAGTTCGGCACGCGAAGACGGACATACAGCTGAAACGACTAACAGCAGTCGTCTCGACCGACAACGCCGCATCTGTCGCACTTATCGAGAAATTGGGCCTGCAGTTTGAGAGAATGCACCGTCTTCCCGGCGATGACGATGACGTTGCCATTTACGCTATACAACTGGACAACTAGCTCGAGGGTTTGATGGAATTCTTCAAGAGCGATGGGGCACGAACAGGACTGTTCTTCGGTGCGACTTCCGGTGTCATAACGACTCTCGGGCTGATTACCGGCCTGAACGCCGGCACGCACTCAATGACGGCAGTTCTGGGCGGTATTTTCGTCATCGCTGTCGCCGACGCCATGTCGGATGCGCTTGGCATTCACCTTGCAGAAGAAGCGAATCCGAACGCTACGACACAACATATTTGGTCGGCGACCATTTCGACGTTTCTGAACAAATTCATTTTTGCGATAAGTTTCGCCGTGCCGCTCTTGCTGTTGCCACTGGACCAGGCCGTTATTGCATCCCTGCTGTGGGGCATGCTGGTTATTATCGTATTGAGCTATTTCCTGGCACGTGTACAAAAGGCGTCGCCCGTCCTGATTGTGGCGGAGCATTTGGGCATCGCCATCCTTGTTGTCGTGCTATCCCACCTGATCGGTGAGTGGGTTAGTCGGACGTTTAACTAGATGCGCTGAGAATCTGAGAGACCCATGGCCGAAACCCCGATGCAATCGATCGTTGACTGGCGTGAGTTCCAGGAGTTCGGTGTGGTCGTGTTCGATGCGGAGCGGCCAATTCTCAGACTAAAAGGGTCGTAAACCAGAGGGGTTGATACCATGAGTGTTGAAAAGCGAATTGACTATGTTGAAATACCTGTAACCGACCTGGAAAAAACCCGCGAATTTTTCGTGGCCCTGTATGGCTGGGAATTTACAGAATACGGCCCGGACTACTTCAGTTTCGACGATGGCCGACTTACAGGCGGCATCCGTCGATCTGAAGAACCGGCGCCAGCCAGCGGTGTGCTGATCGTATTCTTCAGCGAAGACCTCGAACGAGATTACGAGCGCGTCAAAGAGCTCGGTGCAACAATCAGCCAGGAGATATTTGCTTTTCCTGGCGGCAGACGATTTCACTTCGCGGATCCGGCCGGTACCGAATTTGCGATTTGGTCCAACAACTCACAAAAGACAATAACGGAGTAAATTTCATGCACGAAGAAATCGATCATCCATGCGTGCAACACAAGCTCGCCATCATTCGTGACGTCGAAACGGGTCATAAACGTTTTCGGGAACTCGCAACTGAAATTACAAAATTCGTCTGCTACGAAGCGCTCAAACACATACGGACGAAAGAGGTTGATGTACAGACTCCGCTCGCCATGGCGAAATGCCAGAAAATTGATACAGACCTTGTCGTCGTTCCGATCTTGCGTGCCGGCGTCGGCATGCTGGAGGGCATACTGGAGCTGGTGCCGACGGCCAGGGTCGGTTTTGTCGGCCTGTATCGCGACGAAGAAACAAAGCAACCAGTCACCTACTACGAGAGGTTTCCGGCAGAAACGAAAGGTGGCACATGCATCGTTATCGACCCAATGCTCGCGACCGGCGGTTCGACAGTCGCCACACTCGATTTGTTGAAGCAAGCGGGTGCGGGGAAAATTGTCGTCGTTTGCATTGTGACCTGTCGTGAAGGATTACAACTCGTAGAAGATGCGCATCCAGACGTTCCCATTTATACGGCATCAATTGACGATCGTCTCGATGAAAACAAATACATAGTTCCTGGCCTCGGGGATGCCGGAGACCGCCTGTTCGGGACCACACACTGAGCAAAAGAGCAGGTATTCGAGGTATCATCGATGGTCACCCGGCCAAACGAGACCTGGCATGGCTGAGAATAAGACCCAAAAGAAAAGAGCGAGCGTCACGGCATTTCTTAACGCCATAGAAGACAGGCAAAAGAAAGCTGATGCAAAAAAAGTTTCCGCGATGATGCGCAGGGCAAGCGGTTCACGCGCACGTATGTGGGGTACGGCGACCGTTGGATTTGGCAGCTACCACTACAAATACGCCAGCGGTCGCGAAGGCGACTATTTTCTGGTCGGGTTTTCACCGCGCAAGCAAAATCTGGTCGTGTATATCATGCCTGGGTTCAAAGACTTCGCTGTGCTAATGAAGAAACTCGGCAAGTACAAAACCGGCAAGTCCTGTCTTTATATCAACAAACTTGAAGATATCGATGAGAGCATCCTCGAAAAGCTGATCGACCGTTCGGTAAAACTTATGCGTAAGCGCTACGAGACGAAGTGAGAAAATCGTGAACGACGAAATCAAGTCCAAAACACTAAGAGGCAATACGTTCGTTGTCGAGACTGCAAGCGGCACCGAGACGTATGAATCGAAGTTCCTCGTCGCCGCGCTGCTAATCTATGTGGCTCGAGGCAGCGGCACTATTGAGCCCGAAGAGTCAGCAAAGATGATCGACCTGATCGAAGGCTATTTTCAGCTCCAGAGTGCCGAATCATTGGAAATCCTGACCCAGGCCATGAGCGAGATGGCAGAAAAGCCGGAACTTGCGCAGTCGTTGGCGGAACTTGGCCGTACGCTAAGCGATTCGGACAAAGAAGATATTGCAGTAATGGCGCTCAAGGTCGTTGCCGCAGACGGTCGGCGCGAGGTCGCCGAGATGGAGCAGTTCAATCAGGCGGTCGCGGCGATCGGGATTTCGCCCGAAATTGTCCATCGCGCGTTTGATCGTTACTTCGCGGAGACCAGGCCCGGGTCTTAATGCAGGTCGGCAACAGCGAACGAGTAGAATTAGTTGTGATATCTGGTTTTTGAATTGAAAAGGATCTCTCCCATGTCTAAGCACTTGTACTCTGCCGTTTTGCTCGGCGTTGTGGCGCTGGCTGGCGCCGTTGCCTGCACTACGAAGTCTACCGATAGCAGCACGACTGCGGAGGCCGACTCTCTAATTGGTATAAATGTTGCGGCCATGGACAAATCCGTAAAACCCGGCGACGATTTCTATGCCTACGCCAATGGCTCGTGGATGAAGGCAACGGAAATTCCTGCTGACCGCTCAAGTACCGGATCTTTCCTGTTTGCATTTGAAGCAACCGAAAAACATGTCGCCGAACTTATCGATGACATCGTCAACTCGAGCGCAAAGGCGGGGACGGATTCGGCGCGAATTGCTGACTTCTACACAGCCTATACCGACATCAGCACAATAGACTCTGCGGAGATGCAGCCACTGCAGGCATATCTCGATCGCATAGCTGCGATCGCTGACACGAGTGACCTGTCGGGCGTATTGGGTGCCAATGTGCGCGCCGATGTCGATCCGTTGAATGCAACAGACTATTTCACCGAAAATTTGTTCGGTGTGTTTGTGACTCAGGGTTTGTCGACGCCAGGTGAAGTGCTGCCTTATATTCTGCAGGGTGGACTAGGCTTGCCAGAGCGTGAATATTATCTGT
>CAYTNO010000057.1:0-8997 GCA_964439125.1 uncultured Woeseiaceae bacterium
GATAAAAGCCAGGAGATCTGCCTTGTCGGCTTTTTCGATGGTCTTCTCGTTCTCGGCAAGACCGCGACCCAAGGTCATCAGGTCGGCACGATAGGCGCCTAGCGTATTTTGCGACAGACCGCGTTCCATCCAGATCGCGTCGAGGAATCGATCAACGAGTTCCTCCGAGCGAGCGACGGTTTTCGATGCTGGACTGTTTTGCTCTTTCTTGGCCATAAGTTCCATCTGTTCAGTCGCGCAATCCTTTGCGGTAGCATACGCCGGATACCAATTTCCAACGTGGGCATCAGCCCTACCCGGTATAATTACCCGGCATCGCCAAGCGACGGTTTTTTCAAGGTTTTAAGTATGGTCATGACCTCTGGAAATCGGCGTGATCGCTGTCACAGATTCAGAAGGCGTTAACATAAAGTGACCTATGTCACAGTTATAACCCGCGCGCTGTATGGCCTGTATGCCTGGGTTGTTTTCGCCCTGTGCGCTTTGTTGGCGCTTATCGCGACTGTTCTTGTGCCATTTGCAGAGTTGCGCCACAGATTGGCGGCAGATGCCTCCCGACTCATATTTATCCTCGGCGGTGTTCCGGCCGAAGTCGTCGGTCGCGAAAATATCCCGGACGGACATGCCGTTGTCGTGGCTAATCATGCGAGCTTCGTCGACGGCTTCTTGCTGAAAGGTTACCTGCCCGCCCGATTCTCATTCGTCATCAAAGGCGAAATGCGAAATATCCCGATCGCGCACTTTCTGTTGCGGCGATCCGGCTCGAATTTCGTCGAACGCCATGAGGCAAGCGGCAGCGCGCGGGACGCTCGCAAGATCATCAAAGCGGCACAGGAAGGCCGATCGCTCGCTTTTTTTGCTGAGGGCACCTTCTACCAGGAGCCCGGCCTGCATCGATTCCGACCAGGCGCTTTTGTCGCTGCGATTCATGGCTCTGTGCCCGTCGTGCCCGTAGCCATCTCCGGAACCCGCCAGATGATGCCCGCCGATCGCCTCTGGCCGTGGCCGGTCAGGCCTCGTATAGAGGTACTGCCGCCGATAAATCCGGGCGACCCTTTGTTCGAAAATCGCCGCGAATTGGCCGAAGCCGCCCGCCAGGCAATTCTGACCGTGCTCGATGAACCAGATCTGTGTAAAGTATCTGAATAAGTTTTAATGAGGATTAAAATATGAGCTCGAATGACATCGTAATCGTTGCTGCGAAACGCACACCGATTGGTGCGTTTCAGGGCGTTTTGACCGGTGCGGCAGCACCTGAGCTTGGTGCCGCGGCAATCGCAGGCATCCTTGCCGAATCTGGTATTGACGCGGCAGACGTCGATCAGGTTTTAATGGGCTGTGTTCTGACGGCCGGGCTCGGTCAGGCACCCGCCCGGCAAGCGGCTATCAGTGCAGGCATTCCGGTGAGCACCGCTTGCACGACTGTTAACAAGATGTGTGGCTCGGCGATGATGACGATCATGCTGGCACACGATCAGCTCAAGGCTGAAAGCGCCTCCGTTGTGATCGCGGGCGGTCTCGAATCGATGACCAATGCACCCTATCTGTTGCCCAAAGCACGTCGCGGATACCGCCTTGGCCATCAGGAAGTGCTCGATCACATGTTTTACGACGGCCTGCAGGATCCCTGGCAGGGCAACATGATGGGTTCTTACGCAGAAGAAACGGCCGAGAAATACGGTTTTTCGCGCGACGAGCAGGACGCATTTGCTGTCGAATCCGTGACCCGCGCGCAGGCAGCGGTCGCCAATGGCACGTTCAGTGACGAAATCGCTCCCGTCACTATTGGCTCGCGCAAAGGCGATATCACCGTCGATACGGATGAAACTCCTGGCGCGGTCAACATCGACAAAATTCCGAATCTGCGCGCGGCTTTCAAGAAAGGCGGCACAGTAACAGCGGCCACATCATCGTCGATTGCTGATGGTGCTGCGGCGCTGCTGATGATGACCGCCGCCGAGGCAGAACGCCGCAAGCTGCAGCCGCTGGCAAAGCTCATCGGCCATTCAAGTTTTGCGCAGGAGCCAGCGTGGTTCACCACAGCCCCGGTCGCTGCCATCAATAACCTGCACGAAAAACTGGGCTGGGCCCCGGACAATGTCGACCTGTACGAAATCAACGAGGCATTTGCGGTTGTAACGATGGCCGCTATGGCCGACGTTGGCATCGATCATGCGAAGGTCAACGTTAATGGTGGCGCGTGCGCGCTTGGACACCCCATCGGCGCAACCGGTGCTCGTATCACAACGACCCTGTTGCACGCACTAAAGGCTCGAAATCTGAAACGCGGCGTTGCCTCACTTTGTATCGGTGGTGGCGAGGCCGTCGCGATCGGCGTTGAACTAATCTAGAGGTAGGAATCATGGAACTAGCAACTGCGAAAGCTGTTATTTCTGGCGGCGCATCCGGGCTTGGCTTTGCCACGGCGCAACGGGTTATCGACGCCGGTGGCCAGGTTGTCCTCTTCGATATCAATAACGAACAGGGCAGCTCAAGTGCAGCAAGCCTCGGCGACAGGGCGAGCTATATCAAGACCGATGTCTCGGATGAAGACTCTGTCAAAGCGGCAGTAAAACAAGCCGCTGAAGCTATGAACGGAATCACGCTGGCCGTCAATTGTGCCGGTATCGCTACCGCGGGTCGCGCACTTGGCCGTGAAGGACCGTGGCCGAGTGAGCTGTTCAACAAGGTTATCCAGGTCAACCTGGTCGGCAGCTTCAACGTCACCAAGGAAGCTGCGGCTGTCATGCAATTGAACGATGCGAACGACGATGGCGAACGCGGCGTCATAATCAGTACCGCATCCATCGCGGCCTTCGAAGGCCAGATAGGACAGGCCGCTTATTCGGCATCGAAAGGTGGCGTGGTCGGCATGATGCTGCCACTCGCGCGCGAGTTCGCTCAGTTCGGCATTCGCGTCAATACAATAGCGCCAGGCGTATTCCTGACTCCGATGGTCTCGGGCATGTCGCAAGAGGTACAGGACTCACTCGGCAAGCAGGTACCGTTTCCGCCACGCCTCGGCCGGCCCGAAGAGTACGCAGCAGCCGCCGCGTTCATCTATGAAACCACGATGGTGAACGGTGAAACTATCCGCGTCGATGGCGCAATACGGATGCAGCCGAAGTAGCTTACATACCCGAGTAGTTTGGCCCGCCGCCACCCTCTGGAACCGTCCAGACGATATTCTGTTTCGGGTCTTTGATGTCGCAGGTTTTGCAGTGCACGCAATTTGACGGGCTAACCTGGAATATCTTCTCGCCGTCTTCTTCGACGATTTCGTAAACGGCTGCCGGACAATAGCGTTGCGCCGGCTCGTCAAACATCGGCAAGTTGAAGTCGATTGGAACGGACTCGTCCTTGAGTTTCAGATGCGACGGCTGATCTTCTTCGTGATTGGTGCTCGACAGGAAAACCGACGATGACCGATCGAAGCTGATGACGCCATCAGGTTTCGGATAATCAATGACTTTGCAGTCGCTCGCCTTCGACAGCGTCTCGTGGTCCGGTTGTTTATGGCGCCACGTGAATGGCAACTTGCCAAAGAAGATATTCTGGTCGACAAACGTGAACGCAGCGCCCAGAAGCGTTCCGAATTTCGTTAACGCGGGTCCGAAATTGCGACCGGCGTACATTTCCTTGTATACCCAGGACGCTTTGACACTTTCCTCATAGTCGGTGAGTTCCGACTGGCCGGTATCGCCTGCGGACAGCGCTTTGTGAACGCTCTCTGCCGCCAGCATGCCGGTCTTGATGGCGGTGTGCGCCCCTTTGATCTTCACGCCATTGAGAAAGCCCGCGTCGCAGCCAACCAGCATGCCGCCTGGAAATGCGAGCTTGGGAATTGATTGCAAACCGCCTTTGTTCACGGCGCGGGCACCGTAGCCGATGCGCTTGCCGCCTTCCAGGTACTGCTTGATTTTCGGGTGATGTTTCCAACGTTGGAATTCATCGAACGGCGACAGGTGCGGGTTCTTGTAACTAAGCGCGACGATGAAACCGACATAAACGCGATTGTTCGACGCGTGATAAAGAAAGCCGCCGCCCTCGGTGTGATTGTCGAGCGGCCACCCAGCCGAATGCACAACAAGACCCTCGTCGTGTTTCGCAGGGTCAATCTCCCAGCTCTCCTTCAAGCCAATGCCGTAGTGCTGCGGATCGGCGTTTTCGCGGAGATTAAAGCGCTCCGTGACCTGCTCGCCAAGATTGCCGCGAACGCCCTCGGCGAAAATCGTATACTTTCCAAGCAATTCGTAGCCGGCCTGGTAACTGGACTTTTGCTCGCCGCCCTTGCCAACGCCCATGTCGCTGGTGGTAACGCCGGTAACGCTACCCTGCTCGTCGTACAACACTTCCGATGCCGCGAATCCGGGAAATACGTTAACGCCAAGGGCTTCGGCCTGCTCGCCAAGCCACTGGCTCAACTCGCCCAGACTGATGATGTAGTTGCCGTGATTGTGCATTGGCCGCGGCACGAACAGGCCGGGTGTTCGGATGGCCTTCTCTGCACTCGTCATGTAGTAAACGTCGTCGCCCTTGACCTCGGTCTTGACCGGCGCGCCCTGCTCTTTCCAACCCGGGAATAATTCGTCCAGGCCAGTCGGTTCAAAAACATTGCCCGACAGGATGTGCGCTCCAATCTCAGAACCCTTTTCGACCACGACGACTGCCAGGCCATCGTCGAGTTGCATGAGTCGGCACGCAGCCGCAAGGCCGGCCGGCCCGCCTCCAACAATCACCACGTCGAATTCCATTGACTCGCGTTCTGTTTGTTCCGTCATAATCTTCCAATTCCCGCTATAGTCTCGCCCGTCACATGTTTCATACACAATATAGGATATAGGGTACGTTGAGCATTCGCGATGCCTACAATCGGTGCCACACGCAGCACGGCCACGAGAATGATCCGGCCCAGGAATCCATTGTCGCGCGGCTCGAGCAATTACAACAGCGCCTGGTCACCGCGCAATCGCCGCAACCCGGTCTGCGGCGTCTTTTCGGCTCCGGTCCAAACCAGGCTGTCGAGGGTCTTTATCTGTGGGGCGGCGTTGGCCGCGGCAAGACATTTCTCCTGGATCTGTTCTTCGAAACACTCGACATCGATGCAAAGAAGCGCATCCACTTTCACCGCATGATGCACGAGGTTCACACGAGGCTAAGAGAGCTCGGCGCAATCGAAAACCCGCTGACACAAGTGGCTGCCGATATAGCAGGAGAAACACGCGTACTGTGTTTCGATGAATTCTTCGTCAGCGACATCGGCGATGCGATGATTCTCGGCACATTGCTTGAAGGTCTTTTTCGACACGGTGTAACGCTGATCTCGACGTCGAATTCGCAGCCGGATGAATTGTACAAAGACGGCTTGCAACGGCAGCGATTCTTGCCCGCAATAGAGTTGTTGAAAAAACACACTCAGGTCGTTCACATGGATGGGAGCACCGATTATCGCCTGCGTTTGCTGCAGCAGGCAGGCACCTATCTGACACCCGACGATGCTGCCGCGCGACTAAAACTGCAGCACTATTTTGATGAATCCGCGTCAAGCGAGATAGCGAAGGATGACACGCTCAAGATCAATAGCCGCGAGATTAGCGTGCGCATGAGTGCCAAGGGTATCGCCTGGTTCGATTTTGCCGCGCTCTGCGATGGCCCGCGCAGCCAGAATGACTACATCGAAATCGCCCGCTGGTACCCAACCGTTATTCTGTCCGGCGTACCGCGGCTCGGCGAGACCCTCGAAGACCAGGCGCGAAGATTCATCGCGCTGGTGGACGAATTCTACGATCGGCGCGTAAAACTTATCGTATCGGCTGCGGAGAGCATCGATTCTCTGTATTGCGGCACCCGTCTGAAGTTTGAATTCGAGCGCACGATCAGCCGACTCGTCGAAATGCAGTCAACTGACTACCTGGCATTGCCTCACCTGGCGTAGACTGTGCCGATGGACGACGAATTGATTCTCGAGGAATTTCTGCCGTATCGGCTTTCGGTGCTGTCACACACCATCAGCACCAATATCGCGCGCGTTTACGAAAAACGATTTAGCGTGTCGATCCCCGAGTGGCGCGTAATTGCCATACTCGGGCGCTTCCCCGGACTATCCGCCGTTGAGGTGGCCGACCGTACATTGATGGACAAGGTTGCCGTCAGCCGTGCTGTTACCAAGCTAATAAAAAACGGCCGCATCGATCGCCAATTCGCGGACGCGGACCGTCGCCGTTCCATCCTCAACTTGTCTGAAGAAGGCCGCAAAGTGCACAACGAGATCGCGCCGCTGGCTTTGCAGTTCGAACGCGAACTACTGCAGGACATCTCAGAAGAGGACTACGAGACGTACAATTCTATTCTTGATCGCCTGCTCTCAAAAGCGCGTCTGCTCGGCAGCTAAACACCAATCTCGGTTCGCACGCGAATCAATTCAGGAAAAAACTCGGTATCCAGCGCCTTCTTGAGAAATGGCACGCCGGAAGACCCACCTGTGCCGGGTTTATGACCAATGATGCGTTCGACCGTCTTCAGATGGTGGAAACGCCAGTACTGCACATTGGACTCCATATCCATCAGCGCCTCACACATCTCGTATTGCGGCCAGTATTTCTCGCGATTCTCATAAATCTTCTTTAGAGAGGCCACCACCTCATCGCTCTCGTCGCGCATCTTGCTGAAGTCGCGATCAATAGCAGACTTCGGCATTGGCAGGCCGATACGCGCAAGATGCAGCAACAATTCGTCATACAGGCTCGGTGCCTCTATGGCGGCAACCAGCTTCGCATGCCACTCCGGCTGGTGCTCGTAAACAGACATCAGCGCTCGACTCTTGTTGCCCATGACGAATTCGAGAATGCGGTATTGCGCGGATTGGAAACCGGACGCTTTGCCGAAAACGTGCCGAAATTCCGCATACTCGCTGGGGGTCAGGGTATCGAGCACTTTCCACTGGTTGTAGAGCTGGCTCTGTATCTGCCGCGCCCGCCCGAGGTTCTTGAGCGCTGGCGATATCCCATCCTCCCTCAGCCATGCCATGGCCCGGCCGATTTCATGCAAAAGGAGCTTGATCCAGAGCTCCGCAACCTGGTGTTGGACGATGAATAGCATCTCGTCGTGGTGCGGTGGATCGCTGAGCGGTTTTTGAGAACCAAGCAACGTATCCAGCTGCAAATACGCCGTATAGTCGTCGTCACGGGACAACTTCGTATGGATCGTCTTTTCGAGCTCGCGTTTGGTCATATCGAGAGGATTGTTTCAGCTGCAATAATTGTATAATGTCGCGGCGTTGATATGCGACCGAGCTCGGAGATCATACAGTGACACGACAAGAATTACGCCGGGGTAGCGATCGCAAAAAGCGCATCGTGCAGCGTATCCTCGCCGCCCGCGTTCAATCAGAAATTCTAACGACAAAACAGCAGCGCTCGCCGTTTCTTGAACAGTATTTCGCGAATATTCCAGTCGAAGACCTCGAGGGTCGCGAAGAGGGCAAAATGGCGCAGGCTGCGCTGGATCATCTTGGTTTCGGCGCAAAACGCGCAAAGAACAAGCCGTTGCTGCGAATCTTCAATCCGACAGAAGAGGAACACGGCTATGTTTCGACGTTCACGATTATCGAGATGGTCAATGACGACATGCCGTTTCTTGTCGATTCACTATCAGCGGCCATCAATCGTTTGGAAATGTCTGTGCACATCACAGTGCACCCGATTATCCGCGTCCTGCGCGATTCCCGCGGAAATCTGAAGTCCGTTGCGAAACCCGGCCAGGATAGTGGCCATTCCGAGTCCTATATTCGTCTGGCGGTCGACCGGGAAACGGACCCCGATCGGCTTGACATTATCGTCCAGGAAATTCGCACTGTGCTGGCCGACGTCCGACTCGCCGTTGGCGACTGGAAAAAGATGCTGGCGAAAATGATGGAAGCTCGCCAGTCTTTGCAAACCGCACCCCGAGGCGTCGATACCGCCCTGCATGAAGAAAATCAGGCGTTCCTGAAATGGCTGGTTGATGAGCATTTCACGTTTCTGGGGTATCGCGAGTACAAGATCTCTGATCGCAAGAATAAATTGACGCTGGTGCCGGTGGCCGGCAGCGCGCTAGGGCTGCTGTCACGCAAAAAAAATGGTAACCGCAAGATCCCATTGACACCGCAAATGAACCGCGTAAAGCGCGCAAAGCGCGCAAGAGACTGGCTTATTTTGACGAAAGCCAATTCTCGATCGACTGTGCATCGAGGTGCCTTTCTCGACTACGTTGGCATTAAAGTTTATGACGCGAGTGGTGAAGTCTGTGGAGAGCGCCGCTTCATTGGACTATTCGCGTCCACGGCCTACAGCGAACCACCGGGCAATATTCCGTTACTGCGATACAAAATTGCGAGAATCTACGATCGGGCTCGTATGAAACCGGTCGGGCATCGCGGCAAGGCGCTGTTGCATATCATTAACACTTACCCGCGCGATGAGTTGTTCAACGCCTCAATACAGGATCTCGCCCGCACGACGATCGGCATTATGAACCTGCAGGACAGGCGGCGCGTAAAATTTTTCCTGCGGCGCGACAAATTTCGTCGCTTCTTCTCTTGCCTTGTTTTCGTTCCCAAAGAGAAATACACGACGGCCGTTCGTCGCAGGATTGAAGCGGTACTTCAGGAAGCATTTGGTGGCTCGTCCGTTGACTCGAGCGTGCAAATCGCCGAATCGGCATTGGCTCGTGTACACATTGTCGTGCGCACGCCCAATGGCGACAGGCCACGTATCAGCATTCATAGAATCGAAGCACAGATTGCTGATGTGGTTATCACTTGGGCAGACAGGCTAGGGGAAGAATTGCACAAGAATTTCGGCCAGGACGACGCCGGCGAATTATTCAACCGTTACCAGGACGTGTTTCCAATCGGTTACCGCGAAGACGTGCTCCCGAGCGAAGCTTGCAGCGATATTACTCGCATCGAGGACATGCTTGCCAACAACAGGCGGCGCTCGGTTGAGCTATATTCGCCCG
>CAYTNO010000058.1:0-8964 GCA_964439125.1 uncultured Woeseiaceae bacterium
GATACGGGAAATCCAAAAGGCTGGCTGGATGCAGATGAACCAGCAAACACAGCTAGTGCCGTGAAATTGATGGGCCTCGAATACGTTGTGATCACGTCAGTGGATCGTGACGATCTTGATGACGGCGGTGCCTCCCATTACGCGAAGTGCGTGCGTGAGATCAAAAAACTGAATCCGGACACTGCTGTTGAGGCGCTCACGCCAGACTTCAATGGTGTCATGAAGCATGTCGAACTTGTGGTCGATTCGGGACTTGAGGTCTTTGCGCAGAACGTCGAGACCGTGAAGCGTCTGACGTACCCGGTACGCGACCCACGCGCCAGTTACGAACAGACAATCAGTGTGTTGCGGCATGCGAAGCAGCATCGCCCGGATGTCCTGACAAAAACCAGCTTGATGCTGGGCCTTGGTGAGCGCGACAGAGAGATTCTGCAGACGATGGATGACCTGCGTGATGCCGGTGTGGACATACTGACACTGGGTCAATATTTGCGGCCCACGCCGAATCATTTGGCGGTACAGCGATACGTAACGCCGGATGAATTCGACCTGTACAGAGTCGAAGGCCTTGAAAAAGGTTTCCTTGAAGTAGTTGCCGGCCCGATGGTTCGTTCCAGCTATCGTGCCGAGCAGGTCTTGCAGAAAAACAATGTAGGTCTCGCTGTTTGAAATTCCTCATTCAGGCGTGACCTGGTAGAGAATCCATGAGTCAGTTTTTTATTGAATACGGTCTGTTTCTCCTCAAGGCTGTCACTATCGTTGCGGCGATCGTTGTCGTTGTCGGTGTTGTGGCAGCTGCCGGGCGTAAAGCGGCGCACGAAGGCCTCGAAATTGAGAGCATCAACAAGAAGTACAAGTCACTGGCAACAGAGCTTCGCCAGGCGATTCTGAACAAAGGCGAGAAGAAGAAGGACGCCAAAGAAGACAAAAAACGTGAAAAAGCTGAAGCAAAAGAGTCGTCATCCCGTCCACGCAGCTTCGTCCTGGATTTCAAAGGTGACCTCAAAGCCAGTGCGGTTCCTTCATTGCGCGAAGAAGTCAGCGCGATCCTGCAAGTTGCGACAGTGGAAGATGAAGTTATCGTCCGCCTCGAGAACCACGGCGGTGTCGTCCACGAGCATGGCCTCGCAGCCTCTCAGCTGGCTCGTATTCGCGACAGGGATATTCCGCTAACCGTATGCGTCGACAAGGTTGCAGCAAGCGGCGGTTATCTGATGGCCTGCGTCGCCTCAAAAATTTACGTGGCGCCGTTCGCCATTCTCGGGTCGATCGGGGTGCTGGCGCAGATTCCTAACTTCAACCGTCTGCTCGATAGCCACGGTGTAGACTTCGAGCAAGTTACGGCTGGCAAATACAAACGAACCGTAACGATGTTCGGCGAGAACACCGACGAAGATCGCGCCAAGCTCAAAGAAGAGCTTGAAGACGTGCATACGCTTTTCAAAACAGCGGTCAGCAAATACCGGCCGAATCTCGATCTTGACAAGGTCGCGACCGGGGAACACTGGTATGGGAGTATGGCTCTCGAACTTGGACTCGCCGATGAAATCAGAACCAGTGATGAGCTGTTATCTGACTTATCAGCCGATCGGGATCTGTACTCGCTCAGCTTCAAGATCAAGCAGCCACTGCAGAAACGCTTGATGTCCAGTGTCGACGGTGTCCTTGAAAAGGCGGATGCTGCGGGTTGGCGGCGGCGTTTCGAATCACGTCTGCCGCGCTAAATTGGGGAACCCGCGCTGCTGGAAAATGTCGAAATAATTGGGATATCGGTTTCAGGAATGCTCATGAGCAAGCAAAAACACAGGTTCTCAACACCGCTCTGGATTATCGCCAGTAGCGCATTGCTGTGGGCGCCGGCTGGTTTTGCAGCGTCTGATGCCGCGATGGAGGCCGAGGCGGCACGTGAATTTGCAAAGCTGAAAGCGTCGGCGCCGCTAACGACCAATCGCGAAATTATTGACTACATCTCCTGTGTTGCAAACGCTGTCGTTTCGGTTCTCGAACCGCCACATAGCGACTACAACTGGGAGATGGCAATTCTCGAAACCGATCAGCTGAACGCATTTGTTATGCCGGGCGGCAAGATCGTTGTCTATGAGGGGATTCTCAAAGCAGCACAAAACCAGCATCAACTTGCTGCAGTCATCGGACACGAAATCGCTCACGTAACCGCCGAGCATACGAAAAGCAAATTGCTGCAGGGTCGTACCGGGCAGGTCGGTATAGCTGTAGCAGCCGTTCTTCTTGGTGGCGGCAACTACGGCGCCACCTACACGGCGCAAGAGGCGCTGTCTCAGGGCGCGATGTACGGACTCTTGTTGCCGTATAAGCGTGGTCAGGAGACAGAGGCCGATGTTATCGGTCTCGAATACATGGCCAAGGCAGGATTCGACCCGCGCGAATCGGTACCGCTGTGGAAGAACATGGTGCCAGACGGGGCGAAAGCTCCGGCCGAATTCGCATCCACTCACCCGTCAAGTTCTACGCGTATCGACTCGCTCGTTGGAGAGTGGATCAAAGTTTTGCCGCTCTACAATGAAGCGCGCGCACAGGGCAGGATACCGGACTGCGTTGAGCCCGAATCAGTTCGCGCTGCCAGAGAGGAGTAAGCGCTCATAGCCTCTCGCATCGTATTGCTGCTGCCTCTGCTTTTTTTGGGGGGTTGCGCCGCTCTGCAAGACTTTCTTGATACCGTTCGCGGCCAGCGCGACGCTACGCCTGTGGTTCCACTCTCACAGCGCCCGGTTGCAGATCCTATCCAGGCGAATCATTTTGTTCTCGCATCACCCGATCAATCGGTTATCGGCGTGCCGCAAATCGTGTTTACGCGCGGAGAAGACACGCTGTCCGATCTCGCCCGCGCTTATGGGCTGGGTTATGACGAACTGATCGCAGCCAACCCGGACGTCGACCCGTGGTTGCCTGGCGAGCAGACACCCGTTCTGTTGCCGACGCAGTACGTGTTACCTAACGTGCCGCGACAGGGTGTCATTCTCAATATCGCGTCCAAGCGTCTTTTCTATTTTCCGGCCGTACCTGAAGGGCAGCCGCAAATCGTAAAAAGCTATCCAATTGGCATTGGTCGTGTGGGTTGGGAGACGCCGCTCGGTGCAACCACCGTTATTGCAAAGGCTAGGAATCCGCAGTGGTTCGTCCCTGCGTCGGTTCGTCGCGAGCACGCCGAAAAAGGTGACCCTTTGCCCTCTATCGTGCCTGCCGGCCCCGATAATCCGCTGGGTACGCGCGTGCTCAAACTGGATATGCCGGGCTATCTTATTCACGGCACTAATCAGCCATATGGCGTCGGCATGCGCGTGAGTCATGGCTGCGTGCGCTTGTACCCGGAGAATATCGAGTTGCTTTATGAGCTCGTTGAGATCGGCGAGACCGTAATGATTATTAACGAGCCGTACCTGCTCGGTTGGCGTGACGGGGATATGTACTTCGAGAGCCACGAGCCGCTGGAGGACGATACGATCAGTCCTGCTGACCGGCTCGAAAGCCTGCTGCAAGATGAGGAAAACCAGGCAGGTGCGCCGTTGCGCCAGGCGGACAAAGATCAATTGCGCGCGATTGCGAGTGTCGCCAACGGCGTGCCGGTTCGAGTCGGCTTGCATGACATGGACGAGGTTCTTGCGCGTGCAGTGTTAGTTCACAACACGGTGGAGATCGACCCGGATGCGCCTACGCTGCTTGAAGTTCGCGAGATGATCGATGAAGCGATTCGTGAGGTAGAGGAAGAGTCGGAGTCGGAGTCTTTATGAGCGTTTTAATCGTAGTAACGAAGAAACTCATCGGGTAATCGCGAAATGTCATTCGGCCGTTCGCTTCCTACTGGTAACGGTCTCGAACTGTAGGTATTCCAGAATAGCATCGATCGTTCCGCGAATTCGGGCTGCTCAATATCATGCAACAGCGCTGCCATTGCTTTGCCCGTGTAAGTTGTTTCCAGTGTCAGCCCCAGTTGTTCGCGTGCGGTGTCGACCGCGCTAACGGTTTCTTCGTTTGTATGGGCGTAACCACCTGCAAAAAACTCATCTCGAAAACATAAGCGAGTTCGATCAGAGAGATCCGCCGGTATCGACGCGTCCAGTCGGTTTAGCATTGTCGCGGTCTTGACCATCAGGCGCCGCATTGCCGGAGGGCTCGCGACGAAGTCATGGGTGACCCTGACCGCATGGACTTCAATTGGCAGTTCGGCAAGAGCCAGGCCGAGCGCAATACCTGCCGCCGTGCCCATCGTGCCATTTGCCACGTACAACCGGTCGGGTGCACAGACCTCACCGGACGCAATTTGATCGGCGAGTTCGAGTGCGCCATTGATGAAGCCAACCACGCCCAGCCAGGACGAGCCACCGGCCGGTATTACCCAAATATCGCGGTCTCGAAAGTAGCGGCGCATGGTGCCGACTTGTTCTTTGCGATTGCCACCGACGGGCACCAGCTCCGTTTCATTTTGCAAATGCATATTGAGTACGCTTGGTGCGTTCGGCGTGCGGCTTTGATGAAACAGCAGGCAAGTACAATCGAGCCCCATCGATTTAGCGTATATGGATGTTGCCAACGCGTGGTTCGACGCCACAGTACCGAAGGTCGCAACGCGCTTCGCATTCTTGTCACTCGCACGCTGCAGGAGGTATTCGAGCTTTCGAACCTTGTTGCCGCCGTACAATCGACCTGTCTGATCGTCGTACTTGATGGAAACATGGCGATTGCCGAACGTCGTAGCAAGCGGCAACTTAGCCACCGGCGTTGGCAAATCGGCGAGGATAATCTTTGGCAAATTGCTCGCCAGTTGAGGAAATGCAGCTGCCAAATGGTCACTCATTGTTCAGATACTATCGAATCCAATGGCATCGTGGGCGGCCACTGATTAGAATGCGGTAATCATTATCTGACTGTTTCGGAGATAAGCTTGTCAGATGTTGTTGACCGAGGAATTACGGTCACCGAAATGTCACCGATGGATCAACCCATCGATGTGTCGCCTGAGACCACGGCCGTATTTGTCGGTCGTGCTTTGCGTGGCCCCCTGAACGAACCACTTCTCGTTCACAGCTATGGTGAATATCGCCGTCGTTTTGGCGACAGTTGGACACGCTCCAGTTTGGGTCCGGCGGCGAAACAGTTCTTCGAGCACGGCGGTAAGGACCTGTACGTTGTGCGCGTTGCTAACAATGCACGTGGCGCGATGATCTGTCTGCCGTCAAGTGGATCCGCGCTGGTGCTGCGCGCGCTGGAGCCTGGGTCAACTGAAAGCATCCGCGCTGCTATCGATTACGATGGTATCGACGAAGACAGCGATGAAGTATTCAATCTCACTCTACAGCGTGTCGACCCCGCCACCGGTCTTGTGACCGATCAGGAACTGTATCGGCGCGCGAACTATCGCGAGGGAGCTGAAAATTTCATTGCGGATCTGCTGCTGACGTCAACGATCGCAGCTGTCGAATCACCGTTTCCGATGCATCGACCGGAACCCACGGTAAGCGTGAACACACCGTTTGATTCAGCCTATGTGCAACATGCGCAGCAAGGTTCCGACGGACAGGAACTTTCCGACTACGATCTTGTAGGTTCACGTAGCGATGAGACCGGCTTGTTCGCTCTGCAGCAGATCGCTCAATTCGATCTGCTCTACGTGCCACCACCTGGCAAATGTCGCGATCTGGGGCCGGCATCGCTGCTGGCAGCGGAGTTGTATTGTCGCGAACGTGGAGCAATGTTGATCGTCGACCCAGGAGTTGATTGGCTGACTCCGGCCACAGCAGTAGCTGGCGTACGTGACGCTGGTTTGGCGAGTCCCAGCATGATTGGCTATTTTCCACGCATGTATGAGCGCAGCGATAGGGAGCGCGGGCCCCGGGCTGTGGGCGGCGCGCTAGCAGGGTTGCTCTGCAAACTTGATAGAACCTATGGGCCCTGGCACGAGCTGGATCAGCAGGGCATGGGATTCACACGTGACCTGGTTGCTGCCTTTGATGTCGACGACGGTGATGTGCATACACTGTCGCGAGAAGGCCTGAATGTCATCGCAAGAGGTCCGGCAGGCAGGGCTCGCGTTCAGGCTTCGGTCACCATGGGTCGCGGCAGCGAATCGCATCGCAAATTTGCGAGCCTCCCGGTTCGCCGGCTCTGTTTGAAAATTATCAGCACAATTGATCATGCAACGCGTTGGGCGATTTTCGAGCCGGACAATTCGCGGCTCGCTGACCGCATCTGCGCGCAGGTTACCGCGTATCTCGCCAGCCTCTCTAACATGGGCGCGTTCGAAGACGATCGCTTTGTCGTGGATTGCGATGCCGGGCTCTGCAAACGAGTCGACGGTGTCGAACATGGTGTCACGATCCTGATTGTATTCCGCCCACTGGGTTGCGCGGAAACCATCTCGTTCACGTTGCACCAGACAGCTGCGGGCTGCCGAGTTGCGACGACGGCATTTGCGCCGGTAATGGAAGACTGCGCGTAGAAGGGCGTCAAAACGTAAGCAAACGTGTCATATGAGCATCCACCTCACGACACCAATCTCTCAGGAGGCGGTATGAGGGAAAGCGATGCTCTGGACAAAAACCCATATGTTTCGCGTGCGGCGCTGGCTGCCGTTCATGGCCAGTTGTACGGCTGGGCACTCTCCCGATGTGATTTCAACAACGCTGCCGCGGAGGATCTGATGCAACAGGCCTATGTGGAGTTGCTGAGTGGGTCTGCCCGATTTGACAATAAGTCGTCGCTCAAGACCTTCGTATTCTCCGTCGTGCAGAACCTCGCGCGCGGTCGATACAGACGCGCTGCATCCCGACTACGGTTGGTAAAGCAGTACGAACAACTGGCGTCAGCGGAGACGATTCACGCAGAAGAACCGGAGCGAGATCCGAGTATCTGGAATGCGGTGCAAGAACTGCCGGCTCGCCAGCGGGACATTATTGAACTTGTGTTTTGCCGAGAGCTTACGATCGAAGAAGCGGCAAAAGTCATGCGTGTATCGACAGGCACCGGTCGTGTCCACTACGACAGAGCGAAGAAAGCGCTGAGATCGAAAATTGCAACCCGAATGGAATTTGGCGAATGAAATCAGATAAAGAATTACGCGACGCCGTCACAAGGTCTTTTGGTCAGGTAGAGCAGGGCAGTGTGCCGTCGTTCGAAAAAGTCTGGGGCGCGGCTGAGACGCAGGTTGCCGCATCGCGCCGACGGTATGTCGGATTTGCTGTTGCGGCCACGCTTGCGGTCGTTGCTATTGCTCTGACAATTCAGAGTCCAACCGAAGAACCACCTTACATACAAGTTGTAGATTTGCTGGGGTCGACTACCTGGACTGCGCCAAGTGATGTGCTGCTTTCCGAGAAGAGATTTGACATATATCAAGAAATGCCAGCGTTGTTTGAGTCAACGGATCTGGCAGGAGGAACGTTGTTATGAGAAAGAAACTGTGGATATTGGCCGTGACGGTATGTCTGGCGGCTACAACGTCGGTTGCACAACAGCCGAAAGGCGATGTCTTTCAAGGAAAGCTGTTTCCGCCCAATGTTATCTTGAAGCATCAGGCTGAATTAAATCTCAGCAAGCAACAGTTCACGGCCATAAAGGCCGCAGTTGTGGAGGTGCAGGCGAATGTCGCCGAACACGAGTGGGATGTTCGTGAAGCGTATCAGGGAATGATGGTTGAACTGGATAGATCGCCAATCGACACGGAGCAGGTTCTCGAGCATGTCAGTGTTGCACTGAAGGCCGAGAACGAAGTTAAGAAACAACAGGTAACAATGCTGATAACGCTTAAGAATTTGTTAACAGACGAGCAGGTCGCTTTTCTGGAGTCGGTCAAAGAGAACTAGAGCATATGAGTAGCACCAGACTGATCTCATTAATCGCATCATTGATGCTGGGCCTTGGCGGTTGCGGCGGCGGCTCCAACGGGAGTCCGCCTGGTCCACCGCCGCCTCCCCCACCGCCAGCGATAACCAAAGCGGAGGCATTTCAGTTTCTGAATCAGGCCAGTTTCGGCGCGACCGAGGCCGAGGCACAACGCGTCATCGCGATGGGGTTCGAAGGCTGGATCAACGACCAGATGCGAAGGCCGGCGTCGTTGCAGCTACCGCACATGCAATCTTTGCCGCCGCCACAATTCATGGGGCAGCTGCAGGCCGATCGCGTCGACATCTGGTTCCGTAATTCGCTTCACGGTGACGATCAGTTACGGCAACGGGTCGCGTTTGCATTATCCGAAATATTCGTTGTGTCACAGCTGGGCGCCCTGAATGGCCAACCCTTCGGATTGGCAAGTTATTACGACATGCTGACCCAGAGCGTGTTCGGCAACTATCGTGACTTGCTAGAAAAAGTCACTTTGCACCCATCAATGGGTGTTTATCTCAGCATGCTCGGGAATGAGAAGCCGGATCCGGTGAACAACATCCGCCCCGACGAGAATTACGCCCGCGAGCTAATGCAGCTGTTTTCGGTTGGTCTCCTCGAGTTGAATCAAGATGGTACGCCAAGGCTCGACGCGCAGAATCAACAGATTCCCACCTACGACCAGTCGATAATCGAAGGCTTCGCGCATGTCTATACTGGCTGGACCTACGCGGGGGCACCGCGGTTTCACATAAACTTCGCCAATGCCGAGCGCCAGGTCGCGCCGATGGAACTGTGGCCCGATTTTCACGACACCGGCCCCAAAAAGGCGCTCAACGGAGTAACAATTCCGGCTGGCCAGACGGGCGATCAGGATCTTGCGGCCGCGCTGGACAATATTTTCTACCACGAAAACGTCGGTCCATTCATCGCGATTCGCCTGATCCAAAGACTGGTAACCAGCAATCCATCGCCCGGCTACGTATCTCGTGTTGCAGCCGCGTTTAACGACAACGGCAGCGGCGTGCGAGGCGACCTCGCTGCTGTCGTGCGTGCCGATGACCAGCGGCGAGCTCGGGTTCGTGACGTCCACCACCTGGAGCCCGCCCT
>CAYTNO010000059.1:0-8961 GCA_964439125.1 uncultured Woeseiaceae bacterium
CCGTACGTAGCTTCAGTGCATAGTCCGTGAACAACGGCGTGTTGAGGCCAAAGGCAACAACATCGATGTTCAGCCGCAGAAAATTTCCGTTGGAAAAAATTACGTTCCAGTCGCTAAGGCGATCCGGAATGGCATCCTCTGCGTGAACCACGACTGAAGGCGGTACTTGTTCGCAAGCAGTAATCAGCACGCAGAAAGCTGCACAGACAACAACAGGTCTCATGACTATCCTAAGGGAGCAGCCAGGGTTATCGCCGGGAGCTTCTCATGCTGACAACTATGCTGCGCCTCGCCAACGACAATGTTGTCACTGCCATTTTGCAGGTCGGCGTTCAGTACTTCCGCGTCGCCGTTGTCAATGCAAATGGCGTACTCGGGCAATAGCGCACCATCGGAACCGACCTTGTCGGCGTTGACGTAGCCGTCCCAAAGCACGTCCGGTAAGTTCCCCGTTAACCCGAACATTGCGATTTTCAGGGCCTTGAGATCAAGGCCGTCCGGTGACGAACCGCCACCTGAGAAGCGATTGCCGTACACGTAAATGGTCTCCGGGTACGGATCGTAGTTCGCAGCCATTTCGCGCGTGCCCTGGAAGCCCGTCGCAAAGTAGCTGCTAATGATGATATTTGCCGTGTCGTTGTCAGCAATATCGTTGTCGAATATTTCGACCTTGTCGTTAGAGTTGATAACAATCCCGGAGCCGGCCGGTACGCTCGCAACCGGCGTTCCCTCCGCACCGAAGTTGTCCGTATTGTTGCCGACAACCGTGTTCTGAAAAACGCGCGTGCTATGCCCCGGTTGCGGCAGGTCTGGCATGTTAAAAACGAGAATGCCGCCCGTGTTTTCGTTGGCGACATTGCCGTACACGTCTGCATGAAAAGTGTTTTCGATTTCGATACCGGCGACGTTGCGTTCTGCCCGATTGTTTCGAACCACCACATTGCGCGACTGACCGACGTAGATACCTGCGTCGGATGCCGCGATCGCGACACATTCTTCCAGCAGCACATTCTCTGTCTGCACCGGGTAAATACCGTACGCACCATTTTTTTCGTCTGGCCCGTTGGTCCACTCGGTTCGAACCCGGCGAATCACAATATTACGGCCCTCGTTAACTTTAAGACCGTCCCCGGCCGTATCTTCGATTGCCAGATCTTCGATCGTGAAATCGCTGGCGCTCACGAGCAGGCCTTCGGCACCCTGCACCTGACCCTTGAATGAGAGTATGGATTTGTCCATGCCCTCACCTCGGATTGTCACGCCCGACACATTCAAAGACAGGCCACGATTGATCTGATGCACGCCTGCCGGAATCGTTATGACATCGCCCGGCTGCGCCGTGATCAATTGTGTCTGCAATTGTTTCTGGAAGTCCGAAGGGCCTGCGTCGCGCTGCGGCTGTGACTCCTGTCCACAAGCCGCCAGCAACACACCCAACAAGACGAATGACCCTGTATACCCCGGTTTTTGCACAATCGCGCTCCACGCTCTGACTGCCGGGAACTATAGTCCGGCGCTGGATGCGCCGCAATTCAGTCAGTCAGCCACGCAATTTGTGTAACATCATGCTGTGACTCGTCCCGCCACAATTGTTTTCGTCGCCCTCACCGCGCTCTCTTGCATGGCGCTGGTGTATTTTCTGCGCATGGGTTGGCCAGCCGCGGCCCTTGGCGCCAAAATAATTGCCTCATCGAGTTTTATTGCAACGGCACTTAGCGTTGGCGCGCTCAAACACCGTTATGGGCAAATCCTCTTCGCCGGTCTTGTGTTGTCCCTGTGCGGCGATCTGTTGCTGACTGGCGTATCGCAACGCGCGTTTACGCTCGGCCTGGCGAGTTTTTTGCTCGCACACCTCGCCTATATCGTTGCCTTTAGCGTATTGGGCCTGAACCACAAGTGGATGTTGTTTGCGGCCATTCCGGTTATCGCAGTAGCGGTGCTCGTCGCCGCCTGGCTGGCGCCACACACGCCACCAGAGCTTGCAATGCCTGTTCGCGCATACACGATCGTGATCAGCGTAATGGTTGTTGCGGCTGTAGGCAGCAAGGGCGCGGGTGGGCCCACGTTGGCTGTTATCGGCGCTCTGCTCTTTTATGTTTCTGATCTGTCGGTCGCAGCACAGCGGCTGGTGGAAATGGATTTTCCAACGTACGTACTTGGTTTGCCGCTGTACTACACCGGTCAGCTTTGCCTGGCACTAAGCGCCTCACAATCTTCATCCCAGGAAGGCCTGCCCGAGAAATAGTCGACCAGAAAGTCGATAAAAGTCCGCACACGAAACGAAAGGTGCCGGGTCGGCGGGTACACGGCGAACGCGGGCGCGACTGGCCACTGGTATTCGGTCAATAGCGGCACCAGCTCGCCACGCCTGATCAACACTCCCGCAATAAAGGTCGGCTGCATTACGATACCGCGCCCGTTAGCTGCCAGTTGCGACAGCAAATCACCGCTTGATGCCGAAAGTGCCGCCCGAACATCGACGCGGTGCTCGACGCCTTCTTTGTCACGGCCAACCCAACGCGTTGGGTCGCTCAAGTTACCGTAGACAAGGCAGTGATGGTCACGCAGATCTTCGACCGCCTGCGGCGCACCATGCTCCTCAATGTAGGCTGGCGATGCGCAAACCACAGTGTGCGAGTCGAACAGTCGTCGTGCGATCAACGACGAGTCCGACAAGTGGCCAATGCGCAGAGCAAGATCTATTCCCTCCCGAACCAGGTCAACGCGCCTATCGTTGAGATCAAAGTCAAAAGTCACTTTGGGGTACATCCTCGCGAACTCGGCGATTGGTTTGCACATGTGGCTAATGCTGAATGACAGCGGTAGCGCTATACGCAGATTGCCACGCAGCTCACCATGTTCCTGGTGAACAGCGGCTTCGGCCTCGTCCAAATCCGCGAGAATACGCGCGCTGCGCTCATAAAAGCTGCGCCCCGTATCAGTGAGGTTCAGGCGGCGAGTCGTGCGTTGTAGCAACTGCACGCCGAGGCGGCTCTCGAGTGATGCTATGCGGCGGCTGGTGGCCGACTTCGCTACTCCGAGGCGATCCGCCGCAGCGGTGAAGGAACCGGTCTCCACTACCGCGACAAACGTCCGTAGATCTTCGAATCGATGCATATTGTTGCGAATATTAGAACAATCTTATCTAAATTATACTGTTTATTCCGTTTCTATCAAAAGCGAAACTGTCTACCAAGCAATCAATCGGAGTAACACCATGCACGATAAGGCCTCAACGGACACAGCACCACTGCGAATTCTCGAGGTTAGCGCGAGCGGCAGACATCACGGATCCACGAGCCGAACACTGACTGGCGAGTTAATTGCTGCGCTGGAATCGGACCGTGGCTCGGTTCGGGTCCGGCGCAGAGACCTGGCGGATGGCCTGCCGTTTGTTGACGACGCCTGGATCGCTGCGAATTTCACGGCTGATGAAGATCGCGATTCCGTGCAACGCGAGGTGTTGGCGTATTCGGATCAACTCGTCAGCGAACTGCAGGAAGCCGATGTCATTGTGTTGGGCGCGCCCATCTATAATTTCAGTATTCCTGCAGCTCTCAAAGCCTGGATTGACATGATCGCCCGGGCGCGACTGACCTTTCGCTACACAAAAAACGGTCCCGAAGGACTGCTGAAAAACAAGAAAGCGTACATCGTAATAAGCTCTGGTGGTGTTGCTGTTGGCAGTGACTACGACTTCGCTTCACCGTATTTGCGCCATGCGCTGGCATTTGTCGGTATTACCGATATCGAATTCATCGCTGCAGAACAATTGAACAGCAAATCCGACGAATCGATTGATGCTGCCCGGGTCCGAATTGCGGAACTCGTATACACGTCATCAAGCCGGGATCACCGGGCTGCCTGAGGAGGACGAGGAAAATGTTTCATGTAGTTCATTCTGACAGTCGCGGTACCGCGGATCATGGCTGGCTAAAGGCGAAACACACGTTTTCGTTCGGCGACTATCACGACCCGGAGATGATGGGCTTCGGGCCGCTGCGTGTAATCAATGAGGATCGCATCGAGCCAAGCCAGGGATTTGGCACACATCCGCATAAGGACATGGAGATTGTTACTTACATTGTCCACGGTGCGCTCGAGCACAAGGACAGTATGGGTAACGGCTCGGTGATCAAAGCTGGCGATGTACAGCGCATGACCGCTGGAACCGGCGTGTTTCACAGTGAATTTAATCACTCCGAAGAAGACTCAGTGCATTTGTTGCAGATCTGGATCCTGCCGCGCGAGTCTTCGCTGCAACCCGGCTACGAGCAACAGCACTTCAGTCGCGAGGACAAACTTAATCAATGGCGTCTCGTCGCTTCGAGCGATGGGCGCGACTCGTCAATGACAGTGCATCAGGCAGTGGATCTGTACGCCAGCGTGCTCGAATCCGGTAACGAGCTGCTGCATGAGTTTTCCGCGGGTCACAGCGGTTACTTGCAGATTGTCGGCGGCTCAGTAGTCGCAAATGACGAGGCACTTGCGGCGGGCGATGGTGTAGCGATCCACGAACTGCAATCGCTAACGGTGCTGGCGACGAGCGATGCCGAGATGATCCTGTTTGATATGGGCTGAAGTCGAGCGACGGCGCAGCCGTTCGAGATATGATAGTGCAATGCGCTATTACCTCACTCTGATTGCCACACTGATTTCCGCCTCACTCGCCGCATGCGGTGGAAGTGGAGGCGGCGCGTCAAACGCGAACCCTCCCCCACCGCCTGGCAACGCCGGTTTCACGCCAATTTACGACGTTCAGGGTAGCGGCGCCGCGAGTCCGCTGGTCGGGCAGTCGGTGACGATTCAAGGCGTCGTTGTCGGCGACTTCCAGGACGATGATGCGGACGTTGCCAGCAGCCTCGGGGGCTTTTATGTGCAAAGCATCCCAGATGCAGAGTTCAACACGTCGGACGGCGTCTTTGTCTTTGACGGCAACAATCCCGCTGTTGATGTTAGCGCCGGCGATTCTGTTCGTGTTCAGGGAATAGTCAATGAGCATTTCGGTGAGACGCAGATCTCTGCGAGCAGTGTTGCAGTAACGGGATTTGGCGCGATTCTGCCTTTTCCCGTGATGCTGCCCGCCGCAGCGCTTACAACGAATTCAGACGGCGACTTGATTGCTGACCTCGAGCGTTACGAAGGCATGCTTATCCGCTTACCGCAGACCTTGACGGTAACCGAGCTCTGGAGCCTCGAACAGCACGGTTCGGTTTTGCTGGCCGAAGGTGGTCGGCAATACACGTTCACAAATCGCAACGCGCCCGATGTGGCCGGCTACGGTGCGCATATCGAGTCGAACGCGTCGCGCCGATTGTGGCTTGACGACGGACTTCGCATTGCTAACGCGACACCGGTTCGTTACCTCACGGCAGGCGCCGCACCAAACTACTCAATTCGTGCGGGCGACCAGGTAGCCGGTATTACCGGCGTACTTCGATATTCGCGCGGCAGCGGCTCTAGTGGCCCTGAAGGTTACCGGCTGATGCCCACGGTAGAGCCGCTGTTTGAGTCGATGAACCCGCGCCCCGGAGCAGCAATCGTGGCAGGGGCGCTTCGAGTGGCAAGTGCCAATGTCCTTAATTTCTTTTCGACCATTGATACCGGCCAATCTGTTTGCGGCCCCGCGGGTAGCGGTAATTGTCGCGGCGCAGACAGCGCCCTTGAGCTCGATCGTCAACTCAACAAAACAACGTCGGCGCTGGCCATGATCGACGCCGATATCGTTGGGCTTGTCGAACTGGAGAACAATGCGAGCGACTCGTTGCAGGCGATCGTAGGCGCGCTCAATGCGCGGCTTGGTGCGGGGACATACTCATACGTAGCTACCGGCACGATTGGCGATGACAGTATCAAGACGGGTTTTATTTATAAAAGTGCGACTGTCAGCCTGTCCGGTTCATTCGCCGTTCTTGATTCGAATGTCGACGCGCGTTTCATCGACTCGCGCAACCGACCCGTCCTCGCTCAAACCTTCTCGCAGAACTCGAACGGCGCCAAGCTCACAGTCGCCGTCATTCATCTGAAATCGAAAGGGTCGCCATGTGATTCGATCGGCGACCCGGACACGGGCGATGGTCAGGGAAATTGCAATGCGACACGAACATCGGCGGCGACCGCCATGGCGGCTTGGCTAGCGACCGACCCGACTTCGAGTGGTGATGCTGACGTTCTCGTTATCGGCGACAGCAATTCTCATTATCTCGAGGACCCGATGACGACCCTCGGCAACGCGGGTTTCGTCAATCTTGCAGAAAGTTTGACTGGGCGAGACAGCTACTCTTTCCTCTTCGGTGGACAGATCGGTGCGCTCGACCATGCGCTCGCATCACCGAGCCTTGTCGACCAGGTCGCAGGCGTCGTCGAGTGGCATATCAATGCCGATGAACCACCGCTGCTGGACTACAACCTGGAGTTCAATCGCGACCCGGGTTTGTTCGACGGCATGACGCCGTATCGGTCATCCGATCACGACCCCTTAATAATAGGGCTGGATCTCTCACTATAGATAAGCATTGACTTAATTAAGTAATTACTTATACTAAGAGCATGGATACCTTCATTGCTCTTGCCGACCCCACCCGGCGTCAGATCATCGAGTCGCTCGCCGCAGGCGAGACTTCCTTCGGTACTCTCGCCGATCAATTCGAAATGAGCCGCCCGGCAGTATCGCAACACCTCAAGGTGCTGCGCGATGCCGGCATCGTCACGTCGCGCGCTGATGCGCAGCGGCGAATTTACCGCCTAAGTGACGATGGACTCGATGAAGTCGATGCCTGGCTCGGCAAGGTCCAAAAATATTGGTCACAAAAGCTCGACAAGCTCGAGCAGGTTCTTGGCGAACCCGACGATTGACAGGAGTCAGACATGAATAATTATGGCGAGTTATTGGATTCGAAAACCGTGCGCTTCGAGCGTCTGCTACCTGGCCCCATCGACAGGGTATGGGGCTATCTGGTCGAAAACGAGAAGCGCGCGCAATGGCTGTGCGGCGGCGAAACCGACTCCAAGGTCGGCGGTAATATCGACATGCACTTTCATAATGCATCACTCTCGAGCGCCGATGACATCGCGCGACCCGAGAAGTACAAAGACGTGCCCGAAAAGATTTCTTTCTCAGGCACAGTCACTCGTTATGAGCCGCCGCGCGCACTGTCGCATACCTGGGAATTCGATGGCGACGCTTCGGAGGTTTGCTATGAACTGGAGGAAGTTGGCGACAAAGTCCGGCTCATATTGACGCATCGCAGGTTGCATTCGTCGGACGTTGTACTCAGTGTCAGCGGTGGCTGGCACACACACCTCGATATCCTCGTGGACGTTCTCGAACAAAGAAAGCCGCGGCCGTTTTGGAAAACTCAGACGGAGTTCGCGGCTGAATATGCGAAGCGACTGGGGCTGTAGCGCTATTTATTTCCCGCTATTAATTTCCTGATAGCGGCGCGCGCACCGGACTCCGGAACAGTACAACCCCAAACCAGATAGCAAAGAGTGAGAAAACGAACGCACTGCTAGCGAGCTGGACAGCTCCATGAGTCACGGCTGCCCGGCCAAGCATCATGCCGACCATCGCGAAATGCAAAAAGTTGCCGAGCGCCAGTGGCCGGGCGTAAATGCCGCCTATGATCACGCCGCGAGCCATCCAGTTGAGAATTGCAAAGCCCAGGTACAACGCGCCCATCATCTGGACAAGAAGCAACGTCGCGTTATCTGGCACCGTGCCGTGCATACCCAGAACCTTGTCCGGAAAATACGATGTCGCCAGTCCAAGCAGTGCCAGAAATATTGCGCTGCTCATCATTAAGTATCTCGTGTGCATCAGTCCAGATCTCCCAATAGCGCCAGCGTATCGGCGCGCACTTTCTCGATACCGGAGAGAATAGCATCCGCGCTGTCCTGACTGTCGCCGAGATGGCTCCACTGGCTGCCCCATACCGCGACAAGCTCTTTGGCAGAGGCCGGTACCGGTGATTCAAGGACGGTCGACAGATCCTGAATGGTCAACGCAATGGCCCAGCCCGTACGGGGATTGCCTTTGTTCTCGGCATCACGATCGTAGTGATTGTGAAAGACAAGCTGCTGTAACTCGCCCAGCTTGAGCAGGATCTCAAACGATGACACACGCTGATTGCGATTGTATTCGGAACGCTCGTTGCGCCACGTGTTGTAACTCAGGCTGGATACCGCGACGAACAAGCTAATAAGCGCCACTGAGTTGCGGCGCACCTGTTCCTTGAAGCTCAAATTGATTGCCACGCACGCACCTCGAAAATTTCACTCTGCCTGTTCAGAGGTGACCGGCTCATGCCATGGATTATTTCGAGATCTCTTGAGCCACAGCAGCCACCCGACCACGACGACACCACATGCGGCAATACAGGCAAGGAACAGGAACAGGTTGAGATGGCCGCCAGCACCGGGCGTCGCATCGAGAATTCGCCCGGCGATTGGCGCGAAGAAAATTTCCGGGGTGTAACCAATCAGGGAAATCATCCCCACCGCTGCCCCGGTTATGTGCCGCGGTGTTCTCGTCTCTTGCAGCAGAGCGAAGTAAATTCCGCGCAGCGCGAACACTGCGTAGTAGCTGGTAAACATATTTCCATAAATAACTGAGAGGCCAGATATATCTGGCGTCGCAACGGAAAGCACTGAAAAAACGATGGCCAGAATAATAAACCCGACACCAATCGAGCGTGTTGCATCAAATCTGTCAGCGATAAATCCGGCCGCGAGCGCCGCGAATGGTCGCGAATATGCGCCGTAGGAGGCGAGTCTCGCACCTTCCACCTCATCCATGCCCAGAACCTGCACTGCGTACAGCGAATAATTATCCATTCCTTTGTATGCGCAATAAGCGCAGACAATGATCGCTGCCTGAGCCCAAACGATGGGCCGACCCATAACCAGCGCCATACCGGCAAACGGGTTCGTTCTACGTTTTGCCGTCACTGCACCGGGATC
>CAYTNO010000060.1:0-8874 GCA_964439125.1 uncultured Woeseiaceae bacterium
CGTAAGCAGCCCGCAAAATGCAGTGATTGTATTGGGTGCTGGCTATGACACATCTCATGACTCGCCTGCACACCCGACCAGCCCGGATGCTGAGGGTGCTGGTATCTTCATGCTGGACCTTGAGACCGGAGAACCTGTTTGGCGTGCAGGCCCGGATGCATTCGCAGACCTCTCGCTGGGCTCGATGACACGCTCAATTCCGAGCCGGGTTCGGGTCATAGATTTCAGTGGCGACGGCTTTGCTGATCGCATGTATGCCGCGGATCTGGGCGGACAGATCTGGCGATTCGATATTCACAACGGCATGACGCCGGCGAATCTCGTCACCGGTGGCGTTATCGCTCAATTTGGTGCCGAGGGTCTCGGTTCGCCGGGAGCAGCGGATACGCGGCGCTTTTATACAACGCCGGATGTCGCGATGTTTACGGACCAACGCCTCAATCGGCGCTTCCTCTCAATTAACATCGGAAGTGGCTACCGAGCACACCCGCTGGACAATAGCGCCTCGGATAACTTTTACTCATTGCGCGACGCCAACGTTTTCAACCAGTTGACGCAGGCTCAATACAACTCCTACCCGATCGTCAAGGATTCGGATCTGATCGACGTACGGGGGAAATACGATACAGTGATTCCCGCGGATGGAGATGGATGGAAGATGTCTTTGCCGCCGACGCAGAAGGTTCTGTCGGACTCGCGTACATTTGACGATTCGGTCTTTTTCGTCACGTTGGAACCGGAAGTCAATTCTGCGGATCCCTGCCAGGCGGGCCTCACGACGAATCGCCTATATCGTATGAACGTTAGCAATGGTGATCCCATATGGAATACGGAATCGCCCGCTCCAGGCGCCGACGGCAGCGGCGGCGATCCAGAGGAGATTGATGCGGCTCGTGTTACGGATCTCGAACAAAGCGGTATCGCTCCCGTACCAGTTTTTCTGTTTCCAAGTCATTGGGACAAGGACTGTGTCGGCGCCGAGTGCAAGACGAAGCCTATCGCCTGTGTCGGCGTGGAGTGCTTTGATCCAGACTTCTCAAACAATCCGGTTCGGACTCTTTGGACCCAAGATGGGATAGAGTAGCCGGGCTACCTATAGGATAAAACTATGCAAATGCGTAAATACATGGGTGGCGTTACGTTGCTCGAACTTATGATCGTTGTGGTCATCATGGGCCTCTTGGCGTCAATCGCTTACCCCAACTATCGGGAGTTCGTCGCAAGGGCCAAGCGCAATGAAGCCAAGGCAGCGTTGTTGCAGATCGCGCAGAACCAGGAGCGCTTCTACCTGCAAAACAACACGTATACGTTAGACATGACGGAGCTCGGCTTCCCGATGGACCCCTTCATTACTGATACCGAGTCTTACTCAGTACGCGTGACGGCGGCAGACGCCAACGACTTCACGGCTGTTGCGACCTACCAGAGGGCTGATGCCGAATTGGCTAAATGCGCGACCTTCAATATCGACGGCCGCGGCGGGAAAACGTCACTTCCCGACGACAACTGCTGGATCCGAACGCGATAAGAACAACGCATCGATAATCAACAACGCCGCGCCGACGCTGATTGCAGCGTCGGCGACGTTGAATGACGGAAATGCCCAGCTACCGAACCAAACCTGGATAAAGTCCGTAACGTAGCCCAACCTCGCGCGATCAATCAGATTGCCGACCGCACCACCAAGCACCAACCCCAGGCCAGCCATTAGCAAAACCGCTCCCTGCTTTCTGCTCTGCCAGAGCCAGCCTACGATAACGCCGCTGACAACGGTTGCGAGAACCACGAAAAACCATCGTTGCCAACCGCCCGCATCTGCCAGGAAGCTGAATGCGGCACCGGTATTGCGTTGGTGCGTCAAATTCATGAACGAGTTCAGCGGTATTTTGCCGTACAACTGCACCCACTCAACAATGGCCCACTTCGTTGCCTGGTCGGCCGCGATCACCAGCAATGCAACGCTCATCCAGGTGATGAACCGTCGCGTCCCCGTGTCCGATGAATCAGTCAAAGCACGCTCCTCTCAAGCTGCATCTGTCGCAAGAATCGATCTGGCATTGTCGGCATCGCGGTGCATCTGCGCAACCAATTCCTCAACTTCGTCGTATTTGACCTCGCCTCGCAGACGGGCGACGAAGTCCACGTGGATATATTGGCCATAAATGTCCTCGTCAAAATCGAAGATATGCACCTCAAGCAATGGTTTCGTGCCGCCAAATGTTGGTCGGGTTCCGACACTGGCCACCGCATCCCGAGGACCGCCCTCGAGACCGTTGACGCGCACCGCAAAAATCCCCATAACCGGACTTTGGCGACGCCGCAGATCGACATTTGCAGTTGGATAACCCAATTTCCTGCCGACCTTATCACCAAGGACAATCTTTCCTGACATTCGGTAGGGTCGCCCGAGCAAAGCTGTCGCCCGTTGCAAATCTCCACTCCACAGCGATTCACGAATTGCTGTGCTGCTCACCCGGGTGCCATCGACGACGATGCTGGATACCTGCTCCACCGAAAACCCAAGCGGACCACTAACCTGCTGCAGGTGCCGCAAGCCGCCTTCTCGACGGCGAGCGAACTGGAAATCGTCACCTACAACAATGTGCTTCGCACAAAGGCCGTGAATCAGGATTCGCCGGATAAACGCGTCAACGGCAATGCTGCGCATTTGCTCGTCAAATTGAGGGCAATAGAAGAGGTCGATACCGTGGGATGCCAGCGCATCAAATTTCTCGCGGAACCGCATTAGCCGTGCCGGCGGGCTTGTTGTGGCAAAGAACTCTCTGGGCATCGGCTCGAAGCTCATTACAACAGATGGCAGGCGAAGAGATCTTGATGCGGCTTTTACACGTTCAAGCAACGATGCATGCCCAAGGTGCAGGCCATCGTACGCGCCGATGGTGACAACGCTGCCGTCTGCAACAGCATCGAACGGCATGTCATTAATGTGTCGAATAAGGCGCATATCAGTGTGGCTTGATGCCCAACCTGGATGGACGCAGTCCCAAAACAAACAGCACGCAAAAGTAAGTCGCGGCTCCGGCAGCGATAATGACCGCCAGCCAGCTGATCCGGTCGACGCTACCCGCTTCCAGCCACCAGCTTAAGGGGCGCCCCAGGCGAAGGATAACGAGCCCCATCAACCCATTCGCAGCAATAGCCTGTAACAACAGGCTGCTCCAACCTGCGGAGTGACGCAGCACACCGTCCCGGCGCAAACCACGATATAGCAGCAGGCCGTTCAGCAGCGCCGCGATCGAAATTGCGAGGGCGAGACCTGCATGAGTGCCGGCAAAACCGATCGATGTAAGGTACCAGGCCAGTGTAATACTCAGGACGAAATTCACGCCGAGCGCGATAAGGCCAATGCGAACAGGGGTCTTTGTGTCCTCCCGGGCGAAGTATGCCGGTGCAAGTATCTTGACGTAGGAAAAGCCTACAAGACCCACCGCGAACGCCTGCAGCGCGAGACCTGCCATGCGCACATCGTCTGCGGTAAAGACGCCGCCATAAAATATCGTGGCAACCAGCGGCTCGGCCAGGATGATAAGACCAACAGCAGCAGGCAGCGCCATAAGAAGAACGAGCTTCATTGACCAGTCGATGGTCGCAGAAAATTCTTCATGGGAGCCGTTGGCGTACTGGCGAGACAGGTAAGGCAAAGTGACCGTAGCCAACGCGATACCGAAAAGACCCAGTGGAAACTCCATTAGCCTGTCGGAGTAGTACAGCAGGCTGATCTTGCCGACACCCAGCATCGACGCGATGATGCCGCCCACCAGCACATTAATCTGCGCCACAGACGAGCCGAATATCGCCGGGAGCATCAGTGTCATGACGCGACGAACGCCCTCGTGGCGAATTGCCCATTTCGGGCGCGGCAGCGCTCGAATGCGCAGCAGGAACGGAACCTGAAAAAGCAACTGCAGAAGGCCGGCAAGCAGAACCGCATACGCCAGTGCCATGCCCGGCTCTTCGAGCAGCGGTGCCAGCCAGACCGCTGCCGCTATCAGGACAATATTCAGAATGACAGGTGTGAACGCCGGAACGGCGAAACGCCCGTAGGTATTCAGGATTCCGCCAGCAAATGCCGTCAATGAGACAAAAAACAGATAGGGAAAGGTGAAGCGCAGCATTAGCGTGGCCAGGTCGAAGCGGCCATCGGTACCGACGAACCCCGGCGCGACGATTGCTACAAGCAGAGGCGCCGCGACGACGCCCACCAAAGTAACGAGAAACAGGATAATGCCAAAAGTACCCGCAATCGAGTCTACAAACTCCTGCGCGTCCTGATGGTCATGCTGCTCCCGATAGCGCGCCATAACAGGCACAAACCCCTGCGAGAACGCCCCTTCAGCGAAGAAACGCCGCAACATGTTGGGAATGCGATTGGCCACCAGAAAGGCGTCCATGACCAGCGATGCGCCAAAATACCGGGCAAATACGATATCCCGGA
Organism: uncultured Woeseiaceae bacterium; assembly: GCA_964439125.1. Taxonomy (GTDB): domain Bacteria; phylum Pseudomonadota; class Gammaproteobacteria; order Steroidobacterales; family Woeseiaceae; genus UBA1847. Next base: position 4,457 of record CAYTNO010000060.1, read on the forward strand.
CGAGGCCCAGGATGCGGGATACCAATGTCATGCCGCTGACGACCGAGGTCTTCAGCATCAGCTTGAGGCCGGAAACTTTTTTCGTCGTCATACGGCTACCGAGTTTAGCCCAAAAAGAGGCCGTGCATGGCGTGTGCGCTTAGTCATTGACAATGCCCCTCCAGGCACGAATAATACGCGGCTCTCTGAGAGCAGGACACGGTAAAAACCAGTGGCAAACATCAAATCAGCTCGGAAGCGCGCGCGCCAGGCGGAGAAGACCCGTAAGCACAATATGGGTTTGCGCTCCCTGATGCGCAGCAAAATCAAGAATGTCGTCAATGCCTGTGATGCGGGCGACAAGGACGCTGCTATTGCGGCCTACAAGGATGCCGTACCGGTCATCGACAGCATGATCAACAAGGGCATCGTCAATAAGAACAAAGCCGCTCGCCACAAGAGCCGGCTGAACAAGCGGGTAAAAGCGCTAGCCGCCTAGTTCTTAAGCGTGCCGGACAAGAAAATGCCGCCTCTTGGGCGGCATTTTTGCGTTAGCGTTAAGTGATTTTGCGCGCTATCTCCAGCAGTCGTCCGCAGCCCCCGTAGCGCCCCGTGCACCGGCCTGATTCAGCGTCAACGTGGCGCAGTCTGTGTCCCGCTCCAGCTGTCCGGCCAGTGGCGCGGCTACTGCGATATAGGTCGTCGCAGCAACGTTGGCTAGACCGAATACATACACAGTGTCGGTATTGCCAACTGCGGCCGGTGACCCGTCGCTTGACACGAACAACGGGTTTGCACTGAAACCCAAGTTGGTCAGGTCTTTCGCGTAGCGCTTGTTATCCATGAAGAACTGCTGCTGCTGCTCCGCAATTTGCAGCAAAATCGACGTCGCGGCGTTGCGCTTCGTATTAACGACGTACTGCGTGTAAGACGGATAGGCAAACGTCGCAATGATCAAGATAATCGCAAGAACGATCATCGGCTCAAACAGCGTAATACCGCGCTGCCCGCCCTTGAATCTGGCAGGAATAGTCATCTTTCCCTGTAAATAGTCCCTGTTGCACTTGGCGCTGGCCGAGTCAATCGACCAGGCGCGGTCGATTCACGACCATCGGTGAATGCTACAGCTTATGCTGACTTCAGGATGCGACGCAGGTCGGGTTTGACGGACTGGTTCAGTGGCTATTCAGCCTCTTCGGCGATTTCTTCAAGCTCACGCATGACGGCTTGCCCGAGCAACTGGGTGCCCTCACCAGTGGCCGCGCTAACCTCGAAAAAACGGCCTTTCCAGTCGAGCTTTCTGAGCAGATCCTGGGTCGCTGTGGCCTGGTCTTCGGCGTCAAGCAGATCAATCTTGTTGATGATCAGCCAACGCGGTTTGTCCGCGAGATCATCAGAAAATTTGACCAGTTCATTGGCTATCGCTTTGACGGATTCTGCCGGGTCCGAAGCATCCATCGGCGAGATATCCACGAGGTGCAGCAATAGACCTGTCCGCTGAAGGTGCCGAAGGAACTGAATACCCAGGCCCGCGCCTTCGGAGGCACCCTCGATAAGGCCGGGAATATCGGCCATGACGAAACTCTGCAGCTGGCCAACGCGAACCACGCCCAAATTCGGGTGCAAAGTCGTAAAAGGATAGTCAGCGATCCGCGGTTTTGCCTGGGACATCGCCGTAATCAGTGTCGACTTGCCGGCATTCGGCATTCCAAGCAAACCGACATCTGCCAGGACCTTGAGTTCGAGGCTCAGGTGCCTGGCTTCGCCCTGCGAGCCATTGGTTATCTTTCGTGGAGCACGATTCACGCTGCTTTTGAAGCGTGTATTACCCAATCCGCCGCGACCGCTCTCCGCGACCATCTGGCGTTGACCCGGCCCCGTCAGATCGCAGATCAATTCACCAGTGTCGACATCGTGAACGACAGTACCGCAGGGGACCTGCACATCCAGGTCTTCGCCCGAACGTCCCGTTTTGTTTCGCCCGGAGCCGCCCTGCCCGTTTTCGCCACGGAACTTCCGTGCAACACGGAAATCGGCCAGTGTATTCAGCGATGGCTCGGCAACCAGGTAAACGCTGCCACCGTGGCCACCATCGCCACCGTCTGGTCCGCCTCTCTGCACGTATTTTTCACGGCGAAAACTCAGGCAGCCGTGACCACCGTTGCCTGCCTGTACGCGGATTGTTGCTTCGTCGACAAAATTCATGTTTTTAGCCTACAAAAAACCCCGCTCGTGCGGGGCTTTTCAGAACCTGCAGGAGCGGCCTTGGCCGCGACCGTCAGCTACTTACGACACTCACGAACTGGCGATGCTTCGGACCCTTGCGCTCGAACTTGACGTCGCCGTCTTTCTTGGCGAAAAGCGTGTGATCGCGACCGATGCCAACATTAACACCCGGGTGGAAACGCGTGCCGCGCTGGCGAACAATAATGTTACCGGCCAGTACCGTTTGCCCGCCGTAGATCTTGACGCCTAGTCGTTTACTTTCTGAATCGCGACCGTTCTTACTACTGCCGCCTGCTTTTTTATGTGCCATTGTTCTGTACCTGCTTCTATCAGCCTGGCATTACGCCTTGGCTCTTAAAAAAAATCTACTGCTCTAATCAGCCACTTTCTTTTTGGCTGCTTTCTTCGTGGCTGCCTTTTTCGCGGCCGGTTTCTTGGCAGCAGGCTTTTTCGTGGCTGCCTTTTTCGCGGCCGGCTTCTTGGTGGCAGCTTTCTTTGCTGCGACCTTCTTTTCGGCCGGCTTTTCAGCCGCCTCTGCCTTGGGCGCTGCCTTCTTTGCCGAAGCACCTGCTATGGCCGTGATTTCCACCTCGGTGAAAAACTGGCGATGCGAGCCCTGACGCAAATAGTTCTGCCGGCGCTTGAACTTGACGACTGGCACCTTGCGTGACTTGCCCTGGAGTACGACCTTGCCGCTAACAGAACCACCGGGCAGCAATGGGCTGCCTACTTTGACGTCACTGCCTTCACCTACCAGCAGAACCTCATCGAACTTGACCGTAGCGCCCTCTTCAGCCTCGATTTTCTCGAGACGCAGGACATCACCCTTGGCCGCGCGGTATTGTTTGCCGCCGCTGCGAAAAACCGCATACATCGTATTTTGCTCCGTACTGCAGCTTGCGATTGCGCGCAACCCGCTGAAAATTAAGTGATTTCTTGTAACTGCCGAATTGACGCACGAGCACGTATCTGGCGGCTGCCACAAAGGAGCGGGAATTCTATAGATTCCCCTGCTCCGGGTCAACGTCCAAGGCCATCGAATTTAGCCCTGAATTCAATAGCTTGCGATTACGTCATTCGCACCGTTAACGCGCATCGGCGGTCGCCAATATCGGGCGATTCAGGCATCATGCGATTTATTATGCAGACGGCCGAAGAAACACTCGATTCCATAACGTTCGATAGCGTGGTTGCGCTGGCTCGCGATGATATGTCGGCGGTGGATCGACTCATAACTGTGAGCCTTGAAAGCGATGTTGCGTTGGTCTCAGAGGTGTCGAAATACATCGTCACTTCGGGTGGCAAACGCTTGCGGCCGTTGCTGGTACTGCTGGCGTCCAGAGCATTGGGGTACCGCGGCGATCAGCACATACGCTCGGCAGCCATAGTGGAGTTCATTCACACCGCGACCTTGCTTCACGACGATGTCGTCGATGCTTCACAGAGACGGCGCGGCAGAGATACAGCGAATACCGTCTTCGGCAATCAGGCCAGCGTTCTTGTCGGTGATTTCCTTTACTCACGAGCCTTCCAGATGATGGTCGACATCGACAGTATGCGCATCATGCAAATACTGGCCGACGCCACCAACACGATAGCCGCCGGCGAAGTCATGCAACTCATGAATGTGCACGATCCGGACACCAGCGAAGAGTCTTACCACCAGGTTATTTATCGCAAGACCGCCCGTCTATTCGAGGCTGGTGCACAAATCGCCGCCGTCCTTGCCAATAGAGACGCCGGCGACGAGGCTGCAATGATCAGCTACGGGCAAAACCTCGGTGCGGCGTTTCAGCTCGTCGATGACGCGCTGGACTACAATTCTTGCGCCGAGGAATTGGGCAAAAACCTGGGCGATGACCTAGCCGAAGGCAAGGCAACGTTGCCATTGATATTCGCGATGCGAGAAGGCAGTGCTAGCGATAAGAAACTGATTCGTAAAGCAATTCTTGATGGCGGGTTGGAGCAACTTGAAGAGATTCAGAAAATCATTAAGTCAACCGGTGCGCTCGAGTACACCGCGGCGCGCGCTCAGGAAGCCGCCGATACAGCCATTGCCGCTTTGTCCGAGGTTCCCGACTCCGACTACAAACAGGCCCTTATCAGCATCGCTAATTTTTCTGTCCAAAGACGTATGTAGGAGAGGGTAGAGGTTGAGTTGGTCGGGCTGGCAAGATTCGAACTTGCGACCCTCTGACCCCGAGACAGATGCG
>CAYTNO010000061.1:0-8817 GCA_964439125.1 uncultured Woeseiaceae bacterium
CAAAGGGCGTATGGCAATACCGACCCGGTATCGGGAGCGGCTGACCTCCCGTTGTAACGGCGAAATCGTTGTGACGGTCGATAAGGATCACTGCCTCCTGGTTTACCCATTACCGGATTGGGAAGAGCTGGAACGCAAACTGGTGCGCTTGCCCAGCATGAACAAGGTCGCACGCAACATCGTGCGGATTATGGTCGGTTATGCGACCGAGGTCGACATGGATGCAAGCGGGCGCGTACTCGTGTCACGCGAGCTAAGAGATTTCGCCGGGCTGGAGAAGCAGGCAATGCTAATCGGGCAAGGCAACAAGTTTGAACTTTGGGATGAAGACAGCTGGAACGAAAAACGGGATGCATGGCTTAGCGAGGAAGACGACGGCGAAATGCCGGCTGACCTCGAATCGATCTCGTTCTAGCTTGCGGTTTATCCGATGAACAGCAACGCGCATGTGCCGGTGCTGATGGGACCAGTCCTTGAGGGGCTGGATATAAAAGAAGACGGGAACTACGTCGACGGAACGTTCGGACGCGGGGGACACAGCAGCGCCATTTTGAAGCAATTGAATGCAGACGGTCGTCTGATAGCCATAGACCGTGATCCGCAAGCAATCGCATCGGTACCCGAAGCGCTAGAACAAGACCCACGATTCGAATTGGTAAGGGGCGAAATTGCAGAACTATCGACAAGCATTGGCGAAAGGGAGCTCACCGGAAAAGTCGACGGTCTGCTCCTCGACCTCGGTGTCTCATCACCGCAACTGGACGAAGCGGAACGAGGATTTAGCTTTCTTCGTGACGGACCGCTCGACATGCGAATGGATCCGGATTCCGGAGTCTCGGCTGCCAAATGGCTCCATTCCGTGGAAGAAGCAGCTTTGAGACGAGTTATCAAAAAGTTCGGTGAAGATCGCTTTGCGGCACGCATTGCTCGCGCTGTCGTGACGGCACGTAAGAGTGCTCCAATCCTGAGAACGTCAGAGCTGGCAGCAATTGTCGAAGAAGCGGCGCCCGCAGCGCGCATGACCAAGGGCAAGAAAAAGCACCCGGCGACGAAGACGTTTCAGGCGATTCGTATATTTATCAACCGGGAGCTTGAGCAACTGCAGATGGCATTGGAGCAATCGATTGACCTGCTGGCACCGGGCGGTCGACTTTGCGTCATAAGCTTCCATTCGCTCGAAGATCGCATCGTCAAGCGCTTCATTCGCGACGCGTCGCGCGAGCCGGAGCAATATCGCGGCATGCCGAACGTGCCGGCGGAGTTTCAACCGAAACTCAAAACCATTGGCAAGGTGATTGTTGCGACGGCGGAAGATATTTCAGAAAACGTGCGTGCACGCAGCGCGCGTTTACGCGTAGCGGAGCGCGTGTGATGCAGCTTACGCAATCACGGCAGCCGCTGATTCTGGTGTTCGCGTTCGCATTGGTTTGTGTCCTGAGCGCGATGGCGCTGGTCTATACCAAGCACGAATCGCGCAGGTTGTTTGTCGAGCTCGAGTCGCTGACAGATGAGCGGGATAGGCTGAATATTGAATGGGGCCAGCTACAAATTGAACAAAGTACTTGGGCTACACACGCCCGCATTGAGAAGGTCGCAACCGACGACCTCTCACTCGTGCGACCCGATTCGTCGGAAATTTTCATTATCGAACGCCAATGACACGCGGCGCCGAGACAAAACAACAAACTGCCAGACGCTTCACGGGCAGAGCGACACTGATAGCTGTCTTCTTCGGCCTTTTGGCGTCGTCGTTGATAGCGCGTGCCGTGCACCTGCAGGTTTTCAATAAAGACTTCCTCAATCACGAGGCAGATGCGCGACACCTGCGCGTCGAAAAAATATCAGCACACCGTGGCACGATCACCGATCGTAACGGCGAGCCTCTGGCAATCAGTACGCCAGTCGACAGTATCTGGGCGAACCCGAAAGAGCTGGCTCCGGCAGTTGATGACGTGCCGCAATTGGCACGCGTGCTCGGTGTTGATTCGCAACAGCTCATTCGCCGTATTACGCGCAGCATGGACAAGGAATTCCTCTACCTGAAGCGCCGCCTGAGCCCCGACAAAGCAAAAGAAGTCCTCGCGCTAAAGTTGCCGGGTATCAATGTGCAGCGCGAGTATCGACGTTACTACCCGGCGGGTGAAGTTGCAGGGCATCTGATCGGATTTACGGACATCGATGATGATGGTCAGGAGGGCCTCGAGCTCGCATTCAATCACTGGCTCGCTGGTGAGATGGGCGCGAAACGAGTCCTGAAAGACCGGCATGGGCGCTCTGTAGAGAATGTCGAAAGCATTCGCCCGCCACACCACGGCAAGGAATTACGCACAAGCATCGACCTGCGCCTTCAGTACGTTGCTTACCGGACATTGAAAGCCGCGATTCAGACACACAGCGCGGAGTCCGGCTCGATCGTCGTGCTCGATGTTCAGACAGGCGAAGTTCTCGCGATAGTCAACCAGCCAACCTACAACCCGAATGATCGGTCGCAGTTTTCGGCCGAGCGTTACCGCAACCGCGCGATCACCGATATCTTCGAGCCCGGGTCGAGCATCAAGCCACTCGTTGTCGCCGCTGCTCTCGAGAGTGGCGAGTATCGGCCAAGCAGTGTCATCGATACAGCACCGGGATATGTCGTTGTTGGGCCGAAAACTATTGAGGATAGCCGCAACCTCGGGCGCATAAGCCTGACGACAATCCTGGCACGTTCGAGCAATGTGGGCGCGACGAAGTTGGCAATGTCATTACAGTCTGACCAGCTCTGGAACACGATGACCCACTTTGGACTGGGCTCACTGACAGCCAGCGGCTTCCCGGGCGAGTCGGCCGGTCTATTGACGCATTTCAGCCATTGGCGACCGATAAGCCAGGCGACACTGGCCTATGGCTACGGATTGTCGGTGACGCCGCTGCAACTCGCGCAGGCTTATGGCGTGCTCGGCAATAACGGTCAATTACGACCGATTTCGTTGGTGGCGCTGGATCAGCCTGCAGAGGGCGACCAGATCATTTCGAGAGACTCCGCAACTGCTGTGCGACGCATGCTCGAAGAGGTCGTGCGCCCAGGCGGGACGGGCACAGGCGCTGCGGTAACCGGTTATCGGATCGCAGGAAAAACCGGCACGTCCTGGAAGTTTGCTGCGGGTGGTTATTCGAAAGACAAGTACATCTCCGTTTTTGCCGGGCTTGCCCCGGCCAGTAACCCCCGTCTTGCAGTGGTTGTGGTCATTGATGAGCCAACGGGCGAGCTTTACTACGGCGGAGATGTTGCAGCGCCGGTTTTTGCAGACGTCATGTCTGAATCACTGCGGCTGCTCGCTGTTCCACCCGATGCGCTACCTGCCAGAGATCCGGGCAGCGTTATTCAGGCAATGAGTCGATGAGCATGCCGGCAGAACATCTGACGACAACAATCACCCTTGCCGAATTATTGCGGGGTTTCGCTGACGCAGCGGCGATTCAGATTCAGGGAATATCGAGCGACAGTCGTCAGCTCAAACCAGGTGATTTGTTCCTCGCCTGCGCGGGGCACAGCAGCCACGGACTGGACTATATCGGCGACGCTGTCAGCGGCGGTGTTGCAGCTATCGCCTGGGACTCATCAACTGCCGATTTTCCGGCTGCTGATGTGGGCGTGCCGATGGTCGCGGTCGAAGGCCTGGCGCAGCATATTGGAGAAATCGCAAATCGATTTTACGGACGGCCGTCAGACGCAGTCCGTGTCATTGGTGTTACAGGAACCAATGGCAAGACCACAGTTGCCTGGTTGGTCGCCCAGTGTATGGAAGCTCTTGGCCGACACTGCGGCTACATCGGCACGCTGGGGATCGGCATCGGTGAGATCGACTGTGGCGACGGCATGACAACGCCGGGCGCGATCGAATTACATAAGAGCCTCGCCAATTTCAGGGATCAGGGCGCGGAATGGGCAGCGCTTGAAGTGTCGTCACATGCGCTGTCGCAGAACCGTATTGCAGGTGTCGCGCTCGATACCGTGATGTTCACTAATCTGAGTCGCGATCATCTTGATTACCACGGCGACATGCAGTCATACGCCGAAACCAAAGCGCGTTTGTTCCTTGAGAGTAATGCGAGGCATCGCATAATCAATCTCGATTCAGAATTTGGTGCGCAACTCGCTTCCCGCTGCGGTCAGGACGTTGTCACGGTTTCAACCAACTTTGATCGTGTTGCCAACGGCAGGCCATACGTTTTTGTTCGCTCGGTCGTAGCGACGGAGAGTGGCTCTCTCGTCAAAGTAAGCAGTTCATGGGGCGATGGAGAATTTTCCCTATCGCTGCCCGGCGACTTTAACGTCGCCAATGCCGTTACGGTTCTTGCGCTGCTGTTACGGCACGGCGTGCCGACGGATCAGGCGTGCGATGTCCTGTCTACGGTTGCAGCTCCACTTGGACGCATGCAACGAGTTGCAGGGCCGGATACGGCGCCTTCGGTCTTTGTGGACTATGCGCATACGCCTGCAGCCATCGAAGTCGCTTTGCGCGCGCTCAGAGCACACTGCAAAGGTCAGCTTTGGTGCGTTATGGGTTGCGGGGGCGATCGTGACGCCGGCAAGCGGCCGCAAATGGGCCGAGCGGCTGAGAGAACTGCAGACCGGGTCGTTATTACCAGCGACAACCCACGTAGCGAATCACCGACCGAGATCATTGACGGGATAGTCGGGGGTCTGGCCAACACGGCACACGCGACGATTATTGAAGACCGCGCGGCGGCTATCGCCTGGGCTATTGAAACTGCGGCAGCGGAGGATTGCATCCTTGTGGCGGGCAAGGGACATGAGAATTATCAACTGATTGGCGACGAGCGTCGCGACTTTTCCGACGTCGGTGTCGCTGCCACGGCACTGGCTGCGTTGCAGAAGGTTGGCAGATGAACGCCGACCTTTCAACAGCTGCCAGGTTTGTGGATGGCACTCTGCATGGCGGTAACCGCGCCTTTGATGGTGTGAGTACAGATACGCGTACTTTGCAGAGTGACGAGTTATTCGTCGCGCTCTCCGGGCCGAATTTTGACGGACGGGACTATGTTGATCTGGCAAGAGAAAAAGGCGCTGCTGGTGCGATCGTAGTTTCCCCAGTCGAAAGCGACATCGCGCAGATCACTGTCGAAGATACAAAGCTCGCGCTCGGTCAGCTCGGGGCATCATGGCGCGACCAGCAGTCTGCAACCGTGGTCGGAATAACGGGCAGCAACGGCAAAACGACACTAAAAGAACTGACGGCGGCCTGCTTGTCTCACGCGGCGCCTACTTTGGCCACGCAGGGTAACCTGAACAATGACATCGGCATGCCGCTCATGCTGTTGCGCATCGACGCAACGCATCGCTATGCAATCCTCGAGATGGGTGCGAACCACTCGGGTGAGATCTCCTATCTTACGTCTCTCGCCAAGCCCGACATTGTTGTGATTACCAACGCGGGCGCAGCGCATCTCGAGGGATTTGGTTCCATCGAAGGTGTAGCAAAGGCCAAGGCCGAAATCCTGCAAGGCGATGCTCGACCAGACTTCGCAATACTGAATGCCGACGATGAATATTTCAGCTACTGGCAGTCTTTTGTCAGTGACGTCAGCTGGTTGAGCTTTGGTCTCTCGGAAAACGCGGACATCCGCGGCGACGAGATCGTCGTCGACAAAGGGTTGACGCGTTTCCTTCTGCATATTGGCGACACCGCCGTGCCTATGTCGCTACCTCTCGCAGGTCTGCACAACGTTCGCAATGCCTGCGCGGCAGCAGCAATCGCGACCACTCTCGGCATGGAGCCGGATGACATCGCCAGTGCGCTTGAGTCAGTTAGCCCGGTCACAGGTCGCCTGCAGACGGTCGCAGGGTTGCACGGCGCAACAATTTTCGATGATAGCTACAACGCCAATCCTGTTTCAGTTATCGCTGCAGGCGAGTACCTCGCGTCACTGGCTGGTCAAAACTGGATCGTGTTCGGTGACATGAAAGAGCTGGGCAACGACGAGCAGAAATTGCATCTCGAAGTTGGACGAGCTTTGAAAAAAACTGGCATCAATCGACTGTTTGCCATCGGCGATCTTGGCCGCGATACGGTCGCGGGATTCGGCGATGGCGCGAGCTGGTTTGGGACCGTAGATGAACTGGTAAAGACCGTTCTCAAGGACTTGAATGGCGACGTAAATGTGCTGGTTAAGGGCTCACGTTGCATGCGTATGGAACGGGTTGTCGACAAGCTGCGCGTACCCGAACCGATGAGAAAAGAGGCCTGACATGCTGCTTTATCTCACCAACTATCTTGCGCAATTCGAATCGGGCTTCAACGTATTCAGCTACCTGACGATGCGCGCAATTCTCGGTGCACTGACTGCGCTGGTGTTGTCGTTTGTTTTCGGCCCACGAATGATATCCAAGCTCAGCAACAATCAGCTCGGGCAGCCGATTCGCGAAGATGGCCCGGAGACGCATTTGCTCAAGGCTGGCACGCCGACGATGGGCGGCGCGCTGATTCTTATGGCGATTTCGGTCAGTACGCTGCTGTGGGCCGACCTCGACAACCTGTTTGTCTGGGTGGTTCTGTTTGTCACATTGTCATTCGGTGTGATCGGATACGTCGACGACTACAAGAAACTCATATTGCAGAACCCGGCCGGAATTTCGACAAAGCAAAAACTCTTCTGGCAATCAGTGTCGGCGATTATTGCGGCGCTAGCTCTCTATTTTTACGCGGTTGAGAACGGCACGCTCGATACAGCGACTGCGCTCCTTATTCCGTATCTAAAAGACACGACTATCCAGCTCGGCATGTTACAGATCGTCGTTACGTATTTGTTCATCGTCGGTTTCAGTAATGCCGTAAATCTCACTGATGGGCTGGACGGTCTGGCGATCATGCCGACAGTGTTGGTCGGCGGCGCGTTGGGTGTGTTTGCCTACCTCACCGGTAATGTCAATTTTGCGGAGTATCTGGGCATACCTTACGTGTCAGGCACGGGTGAGATCTTCGTGTTTTGTGCGGCGCTCGCCGGCGCCGGTCTCGGCTTTCTGTGGTTCAACACCTACCCAGCACAAGTTTTCATGGGCGACATTGGCGCTCTTTCTCTCGGTGCCGCACTCGGTGTCGTCGCTGTTGTAGTCCGTCAGGAAATCGTGCTTGCGATTATGGGCGGAGTGTTCGTCGTCGAAACATTGTCGGTGATCATCCAGGTGACGTCCTTCAAGTTGACGGGCAAGCGCGTCTTTCGGATGGCGCCGCTGCATCACCATTTCGAACTTAAAGGTTGGGCGGAGCCCAAGGTCATTGTCCGTTTCTGGATCATCACGGTCATTCTCGTGCTGGTCGGTTTCGCGAGTCTGAAGTTACGATGAAAGCCGCGACCAAAAACAAATCGATAAATAAGGACCTCGTGCTCGGGCTCGGAGTCACCGGCTTGTCAGTTGCGCGCTTTTTGCGTCGCAATGATCGTGATGCAACGTTCATCGATAGTCGGGATGAGCCGCCGGGAATCGATGAACTGAGTGATGTTTGGCCTGACGCAGATGTCATTCTCGGCAAAGCGAAGCTTCCCAGGGACGTGGACAGAATTATTGTCTCGCCAGGAGTCGCCGATAGTCACGAGCTATTGAAGGCGGCGCGCAAGAAAAAACTCGAAGTTGTCTCCGACATTGAGCTCTTCGCGCGCGAGGCTAAGGCGCCATTTGTCGCGATCACGGGTTCGAACGGAAAGAGTACCGTAACAACGCTGCTCTACCACATGTGTCACGCGGACGGTCGCAAGGTTCTTGCTGGTGGCAATCTCGGTGAGCCTGCACTCGATCTGCTCAATGAAGACACGCCGGATGTTTACGTGCTTGAGCTGTCGAGCTTTCAATTACAACGCACCCAGGGGCTGCCCGCCGAAGTTGCAGTACTTCTCAATGTATCGGCAGACCACCTCGACTGGCATACCGATGAGGCTGAGTATCGGCAATCGAAATATCGGGTTTATCGCGAGGCTCGCGCCGCAGTGGTTAATCGCGCAGATGACGATGCCGTGGAATCCTCGAAAGACATAAAGAAAATCATTTCTTTTGGTCTCGATGCGCCGGCCGAAGGACAATACGGCATGCGTGAGGACGATGGCGTCGACTATCTCACACGCGGCGAAACACTCCTGATTGCGACCACCGATGTGGCTGTCGTCGGATTGCACAATCAGGCGAATGCGTTGGCTGCCCTGGCAGCTGGCGAGCTGCTCGGCTTGAAAATTCCGGCGATGTTGCAGGTGCTCAGTGAGTTTCCGGGCTTGTCACATCGCATGCAATTCGTTGCTCGCAAAGGTGCCGTTGACTACGTCAACGACTCCAAGGCGACGAACGTCGCTGCCGCTGTTGCATCAATCAATTCAATAAAGGGCAACGTGGTTCTGGTTGCCGGCGGAGACGGCAAAGGCGGTGACTTCACCGACCTTGCAACAGCTCTCGAAGGTAAGTTGCGTGCCGCGGTGTTGATTGGCAAAGACGCGGAGAAGATCGCAAGGGCGATCGATACGGTATTGCCGGTCTACTTCGCACGGGACATGGATGATGCCGTCGGCCAGGCCGCTGCATACGCAGAGTCTGATGACACCGTTCTGCTTGCACCGGCATGTGCAAGCCTCGATCAGTACGAAAACTATGGCGCACGCGGCGACGCGTTTTGCACCGCGGTGGAGGCACTGCTGCGATGACAGCCAAGAGTGCAACCATGCCATTCCCGGCGCGACTCAGAACCGAGTTCAAGCTCGATCCGGTGTTGCTTACGATAGTAATGACACTGCTGCTGGGCGGCTTCGTGATTCTGGCGTCGGCGTCGATCA